>DVLC01000073.1 GCA_018715685.1 Candidatus Cryptobacteroides merdipullorum | reverse complement strand
TTCTACGGAGACTATTCGGAACGGATCGAAGACATTCCAGTAGAGGAATTGATAAAAGCATTGAAGGTTCGAACAGAAAATGGCGTATGGCGCAAAATGAAGAAGCTATATGATGGCAGGTCAGACGCATTCGAAAGTTTCCATAACTTTGTCAAGGAAAATGGACTGACACATAAATATCAAGTTTGGTTGCCATAATAAACCATAATGAGATTATGTTAAGTGTATATATAGGGGCAGTCAAATCTGAGGATTTCGATTATTACAAACCGTATTCCGGGCAGTATAAAGGTACTACTTACTATACTTATTGTCCTGACCGCATAATAAAGTCTGATATTGCTTGTGGTTGGAACCACTTGTACTATGCGATAATGGACGATAAAGACTCTGTTCAGACAGATTGGGGTTGTTGGGTATTGAAAAAGACCAAGCAGGAGTTGGTACAATTTGTACGAGACAATCATACTTGGGAGCCTCGGGCGCTTGAAGAAGTGATTAATGCTTTGAAAGACGGGGAAGAATACCTGCTTACAGCCTTTGATGATGGGTATGAGTTGAATGATTGATAAATATGGCGAATTATGACGATAGAAGAAGCATTGCAGATTGCGCTTGATGCGCACAAGGGACAGAAGGATCTGGACGGCAAGCCCGCTATCCTGCATCCTATAGCGGTAGGTATCATGGGCGGCAATGACGCGGAAATCAAGGCCGGGTTCCTGCACGATGTTGTCGAGGACTCGGATTTGACGCTTGATGATCTGCGCCGGAAAGGTGTGGACGAGGAAGTGCTTGCTGCCTTGGAACTGCTGACCCACGACAATACAACGGACTACTTCGAGTATGTGCATAGTATAGCCCGTTCCGGAAACTGCACGGCGATCCATACGAAAATCAACGATTTGAAGCACAATCTCGACCGTGGCAGGAAGTCGTACAAAAAGGCGAAGGAACTGAACGACATTGAAAAGTCGGAACGCCTTGCCAAAATCAACGAGAAGCACCAAAAGGCCTTGGACATTTTCGGGTATATGCCGTTGTATGACGATGGGCGTTCGAGAGATGGCCAGCCTGTGCCTATGTTCAGTCGCAGCTTTTCATCGACAGAAGATGCCAGGTGACGCCGGCCGCCACGCAGGCGAGAAGTATCCTTATCCATGTCACGTCGACTACGGCTATGGAAATGCCTATGGTCAGCAGCGTCGTGGATATTGAAATGACTTTCGTCCGCCGGCTGACCGCCCGCTTTTCATAGTAGTTTCGCACGAGATTGCCGAAGAACCTGTTGTCCATCACCTTGCGATAGAGCCTGTCGCTGCTCTTGAGGTAGCACCATGCGGTGAGCAGGTAGAACGGCGTCGTGGGCAGCACCGGAAGGAAAATTCCCAGAGTTCCGAGCAGCAGCGCAAGGGAACCGAGGATGAGCAGCAGCGGCTTCATCTGCCGGAGATCATTCCGGTCAGTGCGATGAAGTCCTCGACCGAAAGCCTTTCCGCCCTGAGGTCGAATATCGGGTCGGAACTGTCGAAACCTTCCGGAAGCATGGGTTTCAGGGCGTTCCGCAGGGTCTTGCGACGCTGGTTGAAGGCCGTCTTGACGGTCTGGCGGAAAAGCTTCTCGTCGCAGCAGAGTTCCGTTCTGGAATTGCGCCTGAGCCTTATCACCGCCGAGCGGACCTTCGGCGGCGGAGCGAATGCCCCGGGCTCCACCGAGCAGATGTATTCAATGTCGTACCAGGCCTGAAGCAGCACTGACAGAATGCCGTAGGTTCGGCTGCCGGGCTTTTCGGCTATGCGGTCGGCGACTTCCTTCTGTATCATGCACACCACCTCGGGAATCCTGTCCCTGTCGTCAAGAATCTTGAAGAATATCTGGGATGAGATATTGTACGGCAGATTGCCGATCACCCTGTACTGACCTTCGAACAGCAGCCTCATGTCAAGTTTCAGGTAATCCGCCAGATAGAGACGGCCCTGCATCCCGGGAAAATGGGTGAGCAGGTATCCGGCGGCCTCCTCGTCGAGTTCCACGAGCCTGAGGTCTATGTCTTCCCTTTCCAGAAGGTATTTGGTGAGCACTCCCATGCCCGGCCCGATTTCCAGCACGTCCCTGACGCTTCCGGCGGAGAGAGCGTCCACGATGGTCCGTGCTATCCTCTGGTCGGTCAGGAAGTGCTGGCCGAGGGCTTTCTTTGCTCTGACTTCCATCTATGCGGCTTTTTCGGCAAGACTTGCGGCGAGTTCGAGGAAGGCCAGCCCGTCGGGACCGGAGCCGAGAGCCGCCGGTTCTCCTTCGTCTCCGCTTTCGCGTATGCTCTGCACGAGGGGAATCCTGCCGAGCAGCTCCACGCCGAACTGCTCCGCGAGCCTCGCTCCTCCGTCCTTTCCGAAGATGAAATACTTCTCATCGGGATGCTCCGCCGGGGTGAACCAGGCCATGTTCTCCACGAGGCCGTAGATCTGACGGTTCACGTTCTCGTTGCGGAACATGTTGATGCCTTTCTCCACGTCGGCAAGCGCCACCGTCTGTGGCGTCGTGACTATCACGGCTCCGTCCACGGGTATGTCCTGGATCAGGCTGATGTGGATGTCGCCGGTTCCGGGAGGCATGTCGATGAGCAGGAAGTCAAGCTCTCCCCACTTCACCTGGAGTATCATCTGCTTGAGAGCGTTGCAGGCCATCGGGCCGCGCCAGATCAGGGCCTGCCCCTTCTGGGCGAAATAGCCTATCGACATCCATTTTACGCCGTATTTCTCTATCGGCAGTATGAGCTCCTTGCCGTCGGCTTCCTCGGCCAGCGGAGTCATTCCCTCCGTGCCGGTCATCGTGGGTATCGAGGGGCCGTAGACATCGGCGTCGGCAAGTCCTACCTTATAGCCCGAACGTGCGAGCGCACATGCGAGATTGACTGCGACCGTGGATTTTCCGACGCCTCCCTTGCCGGAGGCAATGCCGATTATCCGTTTTACGCCGGCTATCTGGTCCATGTCGAGCTCGTTGATGTTCTTCTTCGGTTTGGGAGTCACCTCGTCGACCACTATCGTGTCAACTTCGGACTTCACATCCGAAGGCAGGTGGCGTATCAGCGCCGCCCTCGTGCTGCCTATCAGATATTCGGCGAGCGGGTCCCTGCGCTTGGGGAAGGCGAGAGTGACCTTGACCCCGGATTCGTCGATGCCGACGGAATGCACCATTCCGAGTTCGACTATTGTCTTGTCCTGCCTGCCGGGGTGCCTTACCTCCTGCAGGGCCATGAGTATGTCTTCTCTTGTCGCCATTATCTTACAATATTCATTTCGTCAAGCAGATATCCGGCTCCGCCGAACTTGTCGAGTATCAGGAGCACATAGCGTATGTCCACGCAGATGCATCTCTGGAGTTCCGGTTCGAAGATCACGTCGCCGCTCATGGCTTCCCAGTTGCCGTCGAACGCCAGTCCTATGAGGTTGCCGTCCGCGTCCATGACGGGGCTGCCTGAATTTCCTCCGGTGATGTCGAGGTTGGTCAGGAAGCAGGTCACGAGTTCTCCCTCGCCGTTGGCGTAGTCGCCATAGTCACCGGCGGCATAGATTTCCTTGAGCTTCTCGGGTACTCGGAATTCGTAGTTCCCGGGCTCCTCCTTCTCCATCACGCCCTTGAGTGTCGTGTAGTATTTGTATACGACTCCGTCGCGGGGTTCGTATCCCTTCACCGTTCCGTAGGTGAGACGGCAGGTCATATTGGCGTCGGGGTAGCTCGGCTCGCCGGCGTTCCATTCCAGCAGGGCGGCCGCGTATGCCTTCGAAGGAGCTGTCAGGGCGTCGGCCGCGTCGCTCACGGTGGAATAGAGTTCCATGGCCTTGCTCTGTATTTCATCATAGAGCAGTCTGGCGGGGTCTTCAGACAGGTTCGTTCCGGCAGCCTTCGCGGCGGCGAGCTTTTCGGGAGAAGAGAAGGCGCTCTCGCGGAAAATACTTTCGATCTTCAGCGAATCTATGCCGATTCTGTCCTGATCGCTGACACGGCTCAGGTAGAGATCGGTGAGGGCGTGGGCGACTTTCCTGTCGACCTCTGCGTCGTAGTTCTGATAGGCCTTGTCCGAGGAATTCCTGGTCAGGGAGAACAGTTCGATCTGCATCAGAGTCTCGCTGAGAAGGGTATATGCCTGATAGTCGCGTGCGCGCATGTCCATGATGGCGGCAATCTCGGCCATCGGGTCTCCGTATTTACGCAGTCTGCTCTTCTTCTCGCCGATCCAGGAGCCGAGTTCGGCCTCCCTGGCTTTCTGGCGTTCTATCACGTCAAGCTTTGCGAAGGCGTCGCGCATGCCTATCCATTTCTTCCATCCGTTGGACGAGCTGGCGTATTTGCTCGCATACTGGAGGCTGACCTTGTCGTCGGCGCGCATCTCCTTCCAGAGCACGTCCTGGCGCACTGTTCTTGCGTCTATGCGTATGTCGTTGATTGCCAGCATGTCCGTAAGCTGCGCCGCGGTCTGGTATCTCTGGGTCCTTCCGGGATATCCCATTATCATCGCGAAGTCGCCTTCTTCGACTCCCTTGAGCGAGATGTTCAGGAACTGGCGCGGCTTGAGCGGAACATTGTCTTCTGAGTATGATGCCGGTTCGTTGTCCCTGCCTGCGTAGACGCGGAACATCGAGAAGTCGCAGGTGTGGCGCGGCCACATCCAGTTGTCGGTCTCCCCGCCGAATTTTCCGAGAGCTGCCGGAGGCGCTCCCACGAAACGGACGTCGCGGTAGATCTTATAGACTATGAGATATTGCACATTGTCGTTGAAGAAGCTGACGATCTGCGCGCTGCAGTGGGGGTTGTCCTTCTCGGCCTTTGCGATCAGGGCCTCGCGCGCCTTCTCGTTCCTGGCTTTTCCGGTCACGTCGGTCATTGACTGAAGGAACTTGACTGTAAGGCCGGGCACTGGAATCTCCTCTTCGGGGCTCATCGCCCAGAAGCCGTCTTCGAGATAGTTGTGCTCCTCCGACGAGAGGGCCTGGATGCTCGAGTATCCGCAGTGGTGGTTCGTGACCAGAAGGCCGCTGCCGGAAATGATCTCTCCCGTGCATCCTCCGCCGAACTGCACCACGGCATCCTTTATCGATGAGTGGTTCACGCTGTAGATCTGCTCCGGAGTCAGGCGGGAGCCGAGATTCCGCATGGTCTCGCTGTTGATCTTCTCGAGCAGAGGAAGCAGCCACATGCCTTCGTCGGCGCGGCTTGCGGGCAGCAGCGCCAGGGCTGCGATGAAAGTCAGAAGTATTTTCTTCATAATATGTCGAACAATGTTGGTTCCAGTTCTTTCGGGTGGAAGCTTCTGCGGTGCTCCGGAGTGAAACCGAAGCGGCGTATCGCCTCGATGTGCTCCCTGGTGGGGTATCCCATGTTGTGCTCCCATCCGTACTGCGGATACTTTTCCGCAAGTTCCGTCATATACTCGTCCCTCCATGTCTTCGCGAGCACTGAGGCCGCCGCGATGCTCATGTAGGTCGCGTCTCCCTTGACGACCGTGGTGTACGGCAGTCCGTCGAAGGGCCGGAAGCGGTTGCCGTCGATCAGGAGGTAGTCCGGACGCCGGCCGAGCTTTCTTACTGCCCGCTGCATTCCCGCTATGGACGCTTCGAGTATGTTCAGTTCATCGATTTCCGCCGCACTGACGGCTTCCACGGCCCATGCGACCGCTTCCTTTTCGATGATGCCGCGCAGTTCCTCCCGGGCCTTTCTCCCCATCTGCTTCGAATCGTTGAGCAGGGGATGGCGGAAATCTGCAGGAAGGATCACCGCGGCGGCAAAGACGGGCCCTGCCAGCGGGCCTCGCCCGGCCTCGTCGCAGCCGGCTTCCAGCAGTTCCGGACGAACCGGCCCGAGGAGATGGATTTCGCGTGGCATAAGGCCACAAATTTAGTCATTTTTATGGAGTTGGCTCAACAGAAAATTATTTGTGTCGGAAAGAGTCCGGATGGTCCTTTCGTTTGCCTGTATGATTCTGTTCGCGGCTTCGAGCTTTTCCGACATGGCGGCGAGCCTGTCTTCGTATTCTTTGATTATGGAGCGCTTCTCTTCCTCCAGCGCCAGCGCTCCGTCCCTGAGCGTTTCGTCCTCACCGTTGAGAATCTCTTCCTCGCTCACGCCGAAGTACCGTGCGAGCTTCTCCAGCGTCTTGCAGAACAGTCTTGTCTTTCCCGTTTCGAAATTGATGTATGTCGTTCTGCCGATTCCGAGTTCGTCGGCCATCGAAGATTGGGAGAAACCGTTTTGTTCACGGAATCTGCGGATATTCAGATGCAATTTATCAGATCCCATATAGTTTGGAACGATTTTTTCCAAAACTATATATTGGTGGACAAAGCGGCTGTACCGATTTTATGGACAATGTTCATAAAAATCATACAAAAAACATAAAAAACAGATATTTCTGCATGCGCATGTGCTTTTTATGTCCGTTTCAAGTTGCTTTTTTGCCGACAAGAGTCCAATTTTGATGAACGAAAAAGTAGGATCGTTATGGACAGGATGGAGAAAATCTACAGAGAGTTCGGGGTCATGATGACCGGCGACAGGATATATGAAGATCCCTCGGTGAGCTATGCCGACATTTGTGCTGAACTCGGCGTGCTGCCGGAGGAACTCGACCGGGTGCTTCTCCGCGAACTCGGCTATACCGGCGAGGAGCTCATGGCGGAATACCGGAAGGGATGCAGTGAGGAATGAAAGGTCTTTGAAAGAGTCAAGGAAAACCCCGGAAGTTTTCAGGCTTCCGGGGTTCTGTCTGTATTCGCGGCAAGGCTTTTCCTTAAGCTTCCGCCGCTTCAGCCGCCGCGTATTCTTCGAGCAGTTTGTTCTGCACGTCGCCGGGAACGGGCTGGTAGTCGGCGAACTCCATCGAGAATGTGGCCGAACCGGAAGTCAGCGAGCTCAGAGCGGTAGAGTAGCGGTAAAGCTCGGCGAGCGGCACGCGGGCCTTGAGGATGGAGAAGCCCTTGTCGGCCCCCATGTCTCCGAGGATTCCGCGGCGGTTCTGCAGGTCGGACATCACCGCGCCTTGATACTCCGCAGGGGTCATGACCTCGACATTGTAGATGGGTTCCATGATCTTCGGTCCGGCGTTGCGGAACGCCTCCTTGAAGGCGTTGCGGGCTGCGAGCACGAAGGAGATTTCGTTGGAGTCCACCGGATGCATCTTTCCGTCGTAGACATAGACGCGGATGTCGCGGGCGTATGAGCCGGTGAGGGGGCCTTCGGTCATCTTCTCGTTGATACCTTTGAGTATCGCGGGCATGAAGCGGGCGTCGATGGCTCCGCCGACCACGCAGTTGTAGAACTCCAGCTTGCCGCCCCACTCGAGGTCGTATGATTCCTGGGTCTTGATGTTCATGACCTGGTCCTTGCCGTTGATCTTGAAGGTTCTGGGAGCCTCGACACCTTCCTCATAAGGGCATATGAGCAGGGATACCTCTCCGAACTGGCCGGCACCTCCGGACTGCTTCTTGTGGCGGTATGTGGCCGTTGCCATCTTGGTGATGGTCTCGCGGTAGGGGATTTTCGGCGCGAACAGCTCGACGTCGAGCTTGTATTCGTTGTTGAGAATCCACTTGACGATGTTGATGTGCTGCTCTCCGTTGCCGCTCAGTATTGTCTGGCGCAGCTCCTTTGAGTACTCCACAACTACGGTGGGGTCTTCGGACGAAATCTTCTTGAGGGCGTCGCCAAGTTTCTGCTCGTCCTGCTGCACCTTGGCCTTGATGGCGCAGCGGTACTTGGGTGCGGGGAATTCGATTTTGCCCCATGAGAGATTGGAGCCGGGAAGAGACAGGGTCGTGTTGCACTTGCCGTTCTTGAGCTTCACGGTACATCCGAGGTCTCCGGCGTGGAGGGCGTTCACGGGCTCCTTCTTGAGTCCTGCCACGGAATAGATTGCGGAGAGGCGCTCCTTGTTGCCGCTGACGGGGTCTTCGAGATCCATTCCGGCCGTGACGGTGCCGCTCATGACCTTGAAGAATGAAACCTCTCCGAGGTGGGGCTCCACGTCATTCTTGTAGATGAACAGGGAGGCGGGTCCTTCGGGGTCGCACTTGGGTGCGGGAACCACGTTCTTGGTGAATTCCAGCAGGCGCTTCGTGCCAATATCCTTCTTTGCGCTGACGCAGAATACAGGATAGGCTTCTCCTGCTATGATTCCGAGGTTGAGTCCCTTGCGGATTTCGTCTTCGGTTAGCTCGCCGGAGTCGAAGAACTTCTCCATCAGAGTGTCGTCGTATTCGGCGGCCTTCTCGATGAGCTGCTGGCGGAGTTCTTCCGCCTGGTCGCGAAGCTCGGCGGGTATTTCAAGGTCTTCACGGGTGCCGTTGGCGTCCTTGAAATGGTAGTATTTCATCATGAGCACATCCACGAATCCGTCGAATCCGGGTCCGGGGTTCACGGGGAACTGCACGTATACGGCCTTCTGCCCGACAGCCTCCTTGATCGAAGCCTGCACATTCTCCCAGTCGGCCTTTTCGGAGTCAAGCTGGTTGACGGCGATGACGAGAGGGAAGTTCTTGCTCTCGGCGAGACGCAGCACGTTTTCGGTTCCGACCTCGAAGCCCTGCTGGGCGTTGATCACGAGAAGTCCGCTCTCGCAGACCTTGAAGGCTGAATAGGTGCCTCCGATGAAGTCGTCGGAGCCCGGGGCGTCTATGACATTGACTTTCGCTCCGAGGAACTCGGCGTACAGAGGGGATGCGTAGATAGAGCGCTGGTTGAGCTTCTCAAGCTCCGAATTGTCGGAAACAGTGTTCTTCTCTTCGACGCTGCCTCGTCTGTCGATCACCTTGCCCTCGAAGAGCATGGCTTCAGACAACGTGGTCTTGCCGGACTTTGTAGCTCCGAGAAGGACCACGTTGCGGATGTCTTTGGTTGTGTACTCTTTCATTTTTCGATTGGTTATTGTTTTATATTTTTCTCTGCCTGTATTTCAAGCGCATCGTACAAATCTAATAAAATTATGGGCAAATACAATAAGAGGCGGGACATTTCGCTGTAGCCGACAAGGAGAACCTATCGTTCCGTTCCGGCAGGCCATACAAACGAGAAATCGCCGTAAACTGCTGGATGTCAGACAATTTACGGCGATTTTCCGCGGAGAGGACGAGATTCGAACTCGTGGTACGGTATAACCCGTACGCCGGTTTAGCAAACCGGTGGTTTCAGCCACTCACCCACCTCTCCAATCCTTCCCTTCTGGTTTCCAAACGGGAAGGCAAAGTTAC
>DVLC01000072.1 GCA_018715685.1 Candidatus Cryptobacteroides merdipullorum | reverse complement strand
CCCCAGACCGCCGACATGCCCAGCTCCTCGAAGCACCGCCGCAGCAGACGCCGCACCGCCTCGGGAATCAGGCCCTGCCCCCAGTACGGCCTGCCTATCCAATAGCCTATCTCGGCCTCGTCCGACCGTATCCCGGCGACATGCGAGGCCTCCCCGAACAAAAGCCCCACGCTTCCGACAGGCTCCCCGGTCGACTTCAGCACGACGGCGTAAGTCTCCGGTGCGGAAAATACGGTTCTTATCACATTCAGGCTGTCATCCACTGAAGTGTGCGGCGGCCAGCCTGCTGCCGGACCGATCTCCGGATCCCGCGCATATTCATACAGCGTCACGGCATCCGACTCCCGCCATGCGCGCAGCACCAGCCGGCCGGTAGCCAGTTCCATCTCCGAGGAAGGCCCGGCTCCCGCCAGAACAGCTGCAGGAAGCCCGATCCGGCCAGACTCCGACAAGACAGGCGAGGGAGATCCAGACTCCGCCGGAACAGGCGCGGAAAGCCCCGGAAAGCGCACCCCCTCCAGCTCGAGCAGCCGACGCTTGGCCTCGATTCCGCCGCCGTAGCCTGTCAGGGAACGATCGCTGCCGACCACGCGGTGGCATGGCGCGAAGATCGAAAGAGGATTAGCCCCGTTGGCGTTCGCGGTTGCACGGACAGCCGTCGGCATGCCGATACGCAGCGCCAGCTCCGCATATGATACCGTCTCCCCGAAAGGGATTTTCAGCAACTCGCCCCACACAGCCTTCTGGAAATCCGTGCCCGCGAACAGCAGCGGCACATCGAACGCCCTGCGTCTTCCGGCGAAATATTCGTCCAGCTGCCGCGCCGCCTCATCGGTGACAGGAGACGCTTCTTCCTCGAAGGCGGCATTCAGCAGATGTTCCAGCCGTCTTCTCACACGGCCGTGATGTTTCTCCGCCAGCCAGTCACAAAGGCAGAGCCTGTCGCCATACGAGCCGAGCAGCAGGCCGCCGCACGGCGATTCGTACATTCTTGTCCGGATAATGTTCCTCATAATCGCTCCCGCCAGCTGCGGGCTCCTGCAAAGTTAACTTTTTTTGCCGCCATATCCGCTTCACGGCAATGGATTCCGAAATTTTATCCGTATATTGAAAAGTCACTGAAAACCTTAACGCCATGGGAAACAAATATCATATGATAATCCGGGAGCGCTATGAGGACCATAGCGCAGACGAGTTCACGGGCGGCGTCGCCGCATTCGCTAAAGACTACGAACACGAACTCGACCTTGACACGGCGAAAACCGGAGAAACCATCAATGTATCATACCTTACGAGCATCATCATACAATCTGTCACGACGAACCCCCTGACGGTGAAGCTCATCGTCAACCGAGGTGCCAGCAATATGCATAAACCGGATTTCCCCGTCTCCATCACCCCCGGCAACCCGGCGTTCGTCTGGGATCCGCTCAACACCTGCCAGAAAACCATAAGCCTGGAGGCCGGAAAAGACGAATGATGGCCGACAAGGCGCAGGCGCCCGCCTCAATACAGCGGGCCGCGCATGTCCGGAGAATACACCGAGCTGTAATAGATGTCCCGGATGAAGCCTTTTGGGGTCCGCATGGTCAGCCCGCTCGCGGAAGTGTAGACGAACTCGTCTCTGTCCGCCTTGCGCCGGGCGGGATGAACTTTGCGCACAAGACCGCCGCCATACAGCACGGTCTCGGTGAAGAAGCGGCGCATGGCGACATCGACATATAAACCCGGACGCTTGGGGAGAACCACCCCGAGACGAATCTCTGTCCGGCCGTCGACGGTCTCCTCAACCAGCGCCCACAACAGTTTGCAGCTCACGGGTATATGGAAATAATACCTGATGAATGCCAGAGTGTTGTAATTCAGATTGTACATGACGGAAACGATTATAAAAGGAAGCAATGTAAAATCGTTTGCACCTGCCGAGACGCCGCATCATCAGAAATCCCGGCAGAGCTCCAGCCCCTCCCTGACCGCGGCCGCTATCTTCGCGTCTATTTCCTCAGGCGTGCTGTAGTCGAGGTTCTCCGCCGCCACGGTGACCACCTCACCCCAGCCCCAGAGCGCGGAGAGGGCCTTCAGATAGGGAGTCGCCGCCTCCAGGGGGTCACCCGTGCGCACGTTCATGCCACGCGTCGTGACGTAGAGCACCTTCTCGCTTCGGCACAGACCCTCGAAATGCGTACCGCTGTCCTTGAAGGTGATGTTGTAGAGCGACATGTTCTCTATGAACACCTTGAGTATCGCCGGGAAGCTCATGTCCCAGAACGGCGCCGCAATCACTATCCTGTCGGCAGCGGCGAGCCTGCGTGCAAGCGCAGCCGTCTCTTCGGGGACATAGCCGCCGCTGCGTTCCGCGAGCACCCGCCGCCCGACCGCAGCATAGTCCTCGCCGTCCAGCCGGACGGTCTCGATTTCATACCTCTTTCCCAGTTCCGCCACCAGCGGCTCCAGTATCCTGCGCGTGCGCGAATCACCGTCGCGCATGCAGGCGTCTATGACCATAAGTTTACGCATGTCCTGACATTTCCAAGTCCTCGCAAATATAATCCATTTGGAGGACATCGGAAAACACCTTGCTTTGATGCCGGATGACCAAGTGATAAAACGCCAAAGGAATCGGAAACCAATAAATCCGCTGCCGCGAGGGGCACGTGGAGTCATTGCGGACAATCAATGAAAATTCCGAAATATTTTCTAACTTTAGCAGACATGAAACCTGCGCAAAATCTCAAGGCACTTCTGCTCCTTATGGCCGCACTCGCCGCCGTCCCTGCCGCAATGCAGGCGAAGAACCGCATATCCAGCTACCTGAGGCCCTACGACGAAGGCCCGCTGCGCTGGGAAGAGTTCAGCCTGAAAATCACACACGCCGACTCGACATCGGCGGCGCTTTCCAATGTCCTGCGTCCCGAAACCTCAAAGGAAAAATTCGGGAATATGGTAGTGCGCAGAATGGTGATGGGAAACTACTTCGACAAGGACGAATCCTGGGTCTCTCCGGAATCGAGATCCGAGCTGAACCTGAAATACCTGCAGACCATTTTCGACATCTCCGAGCTCTACCGGAGGAAGATTCAGCGCAGACTCGACACCTTCAGTCCGAGGCTCGCTACGGAAATAGACTCCTTGAGTACGGAAAGGCTCAAGACCCTTGAAGAGTTGCGCAAAGAGTCCTCCTACGGCAACGATGCCGCAGCTGTCGAAAGATTTGCGTCCGAGGTGGGGAAGGAACTTTCGGAATATCCCGCCGTGGAATATTCCGTTCCCGAATTCAGCTGCAACGACTTCATATACGGGATGTATCTGGGCTTCGGCACGACGGTTCCTTTCGGAGAAAGCGCCGTATACTTCGCTCCGGCATATTCGTTCCTCTTCGGCTTCGAATTCGGCTACCGGCGGTCAAGCTGGTATGTCGACGCATCGACCGGAGCCGGCAGGGTTCTGGAAGCCCTTCCCACGAGCACGATGTGGCAGACCTCCGACATCTTCGCCTACTCGAACCTGAACCTTCTCTACCGCTATGCGGCCGTCGACAGCGACAGCTGGAAGCTCGGGCCTCTCACCGGCATAAGCTACGCCACCTACGAGAGATTCATAAGCAAGAGCGAATTGGATCCGCTCGCGCGAGATCTCGACGGAATAAAATTTTCTCTCGGCGTCGAAGCCGACTGGAAATACAGAAAACTTCTGAACCTGACCACTATACCCGGTGAATACGTCGAAAGCACCATCAAAGCCAGGCTCTATGCCTCAAGAGAACAATATTTCAACGCCTTCGGCGGGTGGTCGCTAAATTTCTCGCTGATCTTCAACTGGTCCGGCCGCATGCTCAAGATGAGGTCCGAATAGGCCTCCCTCACTTCCCGGAGTCCTTTCGCCATATCTCCTCGACCGTATCGATGCCGACCCCGAGCAGCCGCATCCGCCTGAACAGTCTGTACGGCTGCATCATGAATACCATCAACAGGGAGACGCACATGGTCGCGACTCCGGAATCCGTGCCAGACTCCATGTTGCAGTCGTCCGGCACGGCGCGGCTGGCCTGGAATCGCCAATAGCGGCCAATTCGGAGCTGCACACTCGGATTTTGAATGAAGCGCCGGCAATAAGACTTCCGGCTTGCATTTTAGCAGCTGTTTTGTACGAAACAGCTATTCATGCACGGGGTGCGGCACTTTCAGTCGGAATGCCCGAACATGAATCCTATATAGAGCCTCGGCCCTTTCACGTAATCGTCCTGCGGATTGGAGATGTCAAGCAGATAGTCCAACTTGAACACTATGGCGAACTTCCCGCCGACAGGCACTTCTGCTCCGGCAAATGGAGCAAACGCGGCGAAACTGTACTTCCGGTACGATACGAACTCCTCGGCCAGATAGTCTTCACCGACAGGGGAAAGTATGACGGTGCTCGTCTGGCCGCCTCCGCCGAGAGTCCCTCCCACGAACAGCCTGCACTTCCCGACCTTCCACACACAGTCCGCGAGCAGGCCGCCCCATCCCGTCTCCACATGGCTGGCATATTCTCCGTATCTGAGGTCGGACATATATCCTTCGGCGCCTATCCTCAGATGTTCTCCGAACATGAAGCGTATAGCTCCGCCTATCCCGAACGGCATGCCGGCGACGCCGAATGTCCGGGACTCCCCTCCAGGCGAGATTATCGTAAGGTCGGAACTCCTGACATATCCCGTATGCAGCATCATCCCTCCCATGAAGCCACGGTACTGCATCCTCCTTTCCCGGACGGTCTCCCCGGAATCCGCTCCTCCGGAGAAGGCGCAGGCTGTTGAGGAGGCGCAGGCCATAAGACAACACACCCCCACAAACGATATTATCGCTTTCATCCCTGACATCCGGAGTCTAACCGCAGTAGTAATAGCGCTCGACGAGTTCCGTCTCAAGCCCTGGATCCTCCGCTATCCGCTGCCGCAGGTCGCCGTCCCCATAATCGCGCAGCCTCTTCAGGATACCGTCCACCATCAGCGGGGAGAATATGCCGTCCTGCTCATAGACGCCGCGCTGCCTCTCAAGCTGCACCGCGGATTCCGCGCAGGAACCCGGAAGCTGGTCGAGAGCCGCCGCACGGGCTTCGCCGGCCTTCTTGTGTATGTCCACATCGACGTAGCTGCGCTCCGCAACCGCGTCCGCATCCGGCATCTCAAGCCCGTACATGCACGCCACGCAGAGAGCGGACAGCAGCTGATAAATGTCCGCGGAGCAATCACCGGAACGCATCTCGAAGGTCTGCTTCGACGCCCCGGAAGCCGCCGGCACCGAACTGTCCGCTCCGTTCACCTCGGCGAACATGTCACCCCCGCCAGTCCAGCCGAGAGGCACCCTGACGAGCACGGAACGGTTCCTGTCGCCCCAGCATACGCTCGTAGGCGCCTCCTGATGAGGAACCAGCCTCAGATAGGACACCGGATTCGCGTTTCCGAACGCGGTTATCGACGGAGCGAGCGTCATGAGTCCGGCGATGGCGCGGCGGGCCGTCTGCGAGAGTCTGCCGTCTTCATCCACCAGCATGTTCCTGCCGTCCTTCATGATACGCATGTGTATATGCAGACCGGAGCCGGCCTTGCCCGCCGTGATCTTCGGGGCGAAGCTCACGTCCAGCCCGTACTCCGCGGCGGTATTGCGTATTATCCACTTCGCCAGCATGAGCTGGTCGGCGGCGTCCGCCACGTCCACGGGAAGGAACTCGATCTCGTTCTGCTCGTAGAGCCTGCCGTCGAGCCGGAAATTGCCGACTTCGGAATGTCCGTACTTGATCTTCCCTCCGGCTTTCATTATGCGGTGCATGCAGTCCGTGCGGAAATCGTTGAACTTCGCGAACGGGGCCGACTCGTGATAGCCTTTCTGGTCGGTCGCCGGATACATCGCGAGGGCGTCATCCTCGGGCGCGCACACATAGAACTCAAGCTCGCCCATGGCCTCGAAGTCCATGCCTGTCCTGCGCCTGAACGCGTCGCGGGCCTTCAGCAGGGTATATTCGGGGGAGCAGTCGAGCCTGCGGCCGTTCTTGTCGAGAAACGCACACAGGAAGCAGGCCGTCGGCAGCTCGGAGAAGGGGTCGAGAAACATCGTCTTCAGTCTCGGAATCACATAGAGGTCGCTGTTGCCGGCCTCGATGAAAGGAAACAGGCTCGAACCGTCCACTCTCTCGCCGCAGCGGAGAACCGACAGCAGATAGTCCTCGTCGTTCACGGTGAAATTAAGGGTCTTCAACCTGCCGTCCGCGGCAGGATACATGAAATTGACCATCTCGATACCGTTGGAGATGATGTAGTCCGCGACTTCGCGCAAAGATTTCAGTTTGTCCATATCCGTTTCCAAGTTATTCGTTCACATAGAAGAGTCCGGCCGCGAGGCAGCTGCCGTTCATGTCGAATATGTGCAGCACGCCCGGCCCCTTACGATTGAAATGCACGTCGGAAGCAGGAAGAAGCAGGTGCACGACCTTGCCGGGAGAGCTCCGGAGGCTGGCCGTGTATTCATATTGGATGTCATATTCATCGACATCCTTCGCAGCCTTATCTTTCGGAAACCCGATGCAGACCTTGAACCTGAATTCAATATCCTTGTTCACGAACAGCGACATGCGCGGAACCAGCCGCTCCGCATCCTTCGGGACGTACATGCCGAAACTGTCGGGCCGTGAGCCCCGCGGACCACCATGGAAATCCACACTCTGAATCCCGACCAGACATACATCGATGATTCTGCTGCCGATGGTGGCGCCGTCCTCATCGCAGATGAGCAGAGCCAGTTGGCCGGGTTCGGCGAAATCAATCTTCATCGGCGGCAGGTCGACATATTCGTCCCCGGCAGTCAGCCTCTTCATGAACCTCATGACATAGCCTGCCGGCGCGTCATCCTCCGGAAGCACGCCCTTCCACAGGGGGCCCATGAAGCGAACTCCCCAGATGACGCCGCAATTCCGCCTGACTTTCACGAAGACGCGGACATACAGATACCTGGCTCCGGCAACTATCATAATATTGTCGTCATATGCGGAAGGCGGCTCCAGCGAGTTTCCGCAGCTGTACGTGGCGCCCGTAATCTCATAGGGCGGCTTCTGCTTCATAAAGTCGAACAGTCCCATAACTTTCGCCGTTTTCGCTCAATATACGAATTCCATCCGACACGCACAACCGCGTGTCGGCGCACTGCCGTCGCTCCCGTCTCCGTCATTCGGCGGCAGGAGGATCGCAGATATAGCTGGAAACTATCTCCGGCGCTCCCGCAGCGGCTATTTTCCAGATTTCAGCGGCCTGCCATACAGAACCGTCATCCGCCTGCAGGTCAGGAACTCCGCTGACAAGTACACCATAGTCCGTATTGCCGGGAGCGACGCAATGATCCGGAGCGAAACCGCTGTATCTTCCGACCAGGCCGACCCCGTCCGCGTCATCCGGCAATACGGCATAGCATGAGGTGACATGGCCGGTCGTATAGCCGGCGATGCAGCCCTTTCCGGATTCATCGCCGCTCACGGCTCCAAGCAGGGAGACATGAGTGGAATAACAGCCATAGACATTCGCCGAAGCGTTATTGTTGTAACCTACGACACCTCCCTCGGCCTCGGAGACAAGACCTTCCGCCCCGATGTAGGAGTAGGCCGAATAGCTCGCCACGACATCTCCGCGGGAATTGTAGCCGGCTATGCCGCCGAGGCGGGCGCTCGATCTGGACGACTCATGGGTGAGCGTGACATCGTCGACGACACATTGGGCTATTATGCCGGAGCCGTTTTCGCCTGCGATTCCTCCGGCCCAGACTCCGGAAATAAAGGCTTCATCGACCGCACATTTCAGCACGCGTCCGCTCGTCTGCACTCCGCCTTCCCCGGAAGTGCTGCCTACGATTCCGCCGGCGCGGGAGCTGCTTCCGGAAGCGACTATCCTGCTTTCGCCGGAAAGCGTGCAATACTCGATCTTTCCATAGCTCATGCCCGCGATTCCTCCGGCCGAGAACGCACCGGTCACACTTACTCCGACAGCATCGCAGCGGTTGACCTGCACGCTATTGTTACCCGTGACCGCTCCCGCGTATTGTCCGGAGACCTCGGACGAGACCACATCGCAGTCTTCTATGACTCCGAGACTGGCGCCGGCGATCACTCCGGCGAATGAATTGTCGGTTCCAGTCACTTGAGCATCCGAGAACTTGAGGTCATGGACTCTTCCACCGGCGGCAACGGCGCCGAAAAAGCCCGCATTGCCTCCGGAGGTCACTGCCAATCCGCCTATTGTCTTCCCGTTACCGTCAAAATCTCCGGCGTATCCGGAGTCCATGCCCGTTCCAATCGGAGCCCAGGACGTCCCCGACATGTCAATGTCCGCCTCCAGCACCACGTCGCGGGTCAGAACGGCGGGATCGGAAGCCCAGGCTTCAAGGCCGTCACGTCCGTAGATGTGATAGGTGTCGCCTTCCAGCTCATACCCCGACTCCGGTACGAAAACGTCCGGTTCCAATATTCCCAGATTCAACGCACGGCCGGCCACCAGGGTCACCGCCGAAGCCCCGCGTCTGCTCCACGCCTTCCCGCTTTTATCATACAGAGTGACAGAAAGCCCCCCGGACAGAGTCCCTGGCGCCACGACGAAACAGTATGTGGAGCCGGGCTCGAACTCCCCTTCCAGTTCCACCTTCGTCTCTCCGAACGCCGCCAGAGAAGCCGAGGGATCGGAAGAAGACGCGTCGACCGCAATCGCTCCGGCAAGACTTTCGCCCTGGTTGCCTTGCAATACGGCCCTCACCACCGTCGCGGCGGAAGCGCCGAGCGTGAACTTCACTATAGGACAGGCGTTCCTGAAATACAGCATTTCATTTTCATCCGCCCGCGCCACCGAAGGATTAAGGCCGGAAGCGAAGCCGCCGGCCCTTGCGGTCTGGACGGCGGGAAGCACGGTGGATATCACGCTTCCGTCTATCTCCGCCTTTTCATAATACGGATACAGGGCATAATACGGCCCTTCGTCCACGCTTACGGTTCCGGAAAAAGCTGCGGACCCGCCGCTGTCTTCGGTCGTGAACCTGTTGCAGGATCCCGACCGGTCGAACAGCGAGACAGCATCGCCGCTCTCCCAAAGAACGGCATTGTCTTCTGTCAGCTGTGTACGGGTGACGGGATCGCTCCCCGCCCGGAAAAGTTTGGGAATTCCGCCGGAATGGGAAATCTCTTCATTCACGGTCTTTGTGCATCCTACCGCCAGCAGCGCAAGCAGAGCGGCGCCGGACACTGTCATGAATTTACTTCTGCCCGCCATATGCCTGCTCACCAATGGTAATATTCTTCTTCAAAGCCTTCGTGAACACCGCTCATGCAGATGACTCCGGCCGGCTCGATCTGCACGATGTTGCAGACAGGGGCCTCGTAATTTTCCTTCATCTTTTCCATGACTTTGCAATTTATGCCGATATCATCAAAGATACTGATTTATCCGCAATTCTGTCCGTTTCCAATGGAAATTCGTCATGGCTGTGCGGGCGTTCAGAGCAGGAGTTCCAGCAGCTCCGCGGCATCATCGGCCTTTACGGTGCATTCCGCGACCGCTTCAGCAGGACGGAAGCCCCAGGTCACGGCCGCGCCGCATATTCCGGCCGCCTTCGCGGTCAGCATGTCGGTGGCTGAATCCCCGACCATGACCGTACTTTCACGAGACGCGGAGGCGGTCTCCATTATCGTGCGCACCACGGAGGGATCCGGCTTGAGGGGCACGCCGTCACGGCCTCCGAGAACCGCGCAGAAATCGATTCCAGGAAAAAAGCGGGCGATTATCCTGTCCGTCCCCGCCTGGAACTTGTTGGACGCCACTGCAAGCTTCACCCCCTCGGCCCGCAGCCGGGCGAGCAGTTCCGGAATGCCGGGATAGGGACGGGAGCGCACGTCCAGATGGCAGGAATACCAGTTTATGAAATCCGCGAGCAGCGCGTCCAGCAGTCCGGTGTCGCCCTTGAGTTCCTCCGGCATAGCCCGGTGCACGAGATTGCGCACGCCGTTGCCCACCATCAGGCGGTATTCCTCTCTGCCGTGAAGCGGCAGTCCTCTGAGCGAAAGCGCATGGTTGACAGCCGCGCCGAGGTCATCTATTGTGTCGACCAGCGTCCCGTCGAGATCGAAGATTGCGAGTTCATATTTCATGTCTGCAAATATAGTCATTTATCGGCGGGAGGTC
>DVLC01000071.1 GCA_018715685.1 Candidatus Cryptobacteroides merdipullorum | reverse complement strand
TCCGGAGCCCTCGACAACAAGGTGAAGCCCGAAATCTTCGCCGAAATGCTCGGCATGGTGCTGAAAGGAGTCGAGGTGCAGATTCTGCTCTCGGACGACAAGTCGGCATCCCTGGCCACCTATGAGGAAATGGTCAACTTCATTACCAACACGGATAACTACAGTCTATGATGAAAAAGATATTAATCGCGGCGGCGCTGGTTGCGGCCGTCTGCTCCTGCACCAAAGAAGGCGCGGCAAGATTCGAAGGATACTACTCCTATAAGTTAAGCGGCACTATAAGTTTCGAAGCGACCGCTCCGGCATCCTCTGATGTCGGGTTGGCGCCGGACGACATGACATTCAGCATCTCACCCGAATCCGGGCAGCTGAACGTACTCACGGAGGACAAGAAGTCGGGCATGGTGGTGCTGACGATGAACGCCCTGCTGGGCGATGCCACCACGATGACCGGAAAGGCCGAAGGAAGCACGCTCACCCTTGACGACTGCACCAAGGCGTTCAGCTTCGACCTCGGCAGCACCGCCGTCGAAAGGAACCACAGTTTCACCATAAGCGGAAGCGGCGAGAGGCTGGACGACATCCTGATGCTCGAATTCACCGCCTCCGGCACAATGGAATACCTCGGACGCAGCTATGTGGTCACCGGAAGCGACCTCAACTGCATAGCAAGACTCAACGAACGATGAAAAGGGCGGCGTACTACCTCGCGGTCCTGCTGGCACTGGCAGGATGCGCTCCCAAATCGCAGGAGACGGCAGGGGCCGGAAGGGCTCCTGTCACGGTAAAGGTGCAGAAGATCACCGATGTCAGTTCCACCGAGACCGTCTCGTATGTAGGCACTGCCGAAGCCGCGAAATCCACGATGATTTCCGCCCCGAACTCCGGAAGGCTCGTGTCGCTCGAAGTCAGGAGAGGAGACAGGGTCAGCGCGGGTCAGGTCATCGGGCAGATCGAATCGCAGACGGTGCGCAGCTCCTGGCAGATGGCGCAGGCCACACTCGCCCAGGCGGAGGACGGCTACGACAGGGCTATGCAGGTATATGACTCCGGAAGCATCTCCGAGGTGCAGATGGTGGAGATCAACACCAAGCTCAGCCAGGCCCGTGCGGCCGCCGACGCGGCGCAGAAAGCCCTCGACGACTGCACGCTCAAGGCCCCGTTCGACGGCTATGTGTCCGACGTGCTGGCAAGCGAGAGCGTGCAGCTCAACATGTTCGAGCCCGTGGTCAGAATCATGGACATCTCGGAAATCATCATAAGCTTCTCCGTTCCGGAAAGCGAGATCAACAGTCTCACCCCCGGGCAGGAGGTGACTGTCGACGTGGCGGCCACAGGTTCCGCCGCCCTTAAAGGCAAGGTGCTCTCAAAGGGCATATCGGCCTCTCCCCTCTCGCACAGCTACGACTGCACGGCCAGTCTTGACGCCGGCCCGGGCAGGCTCATGCCCGGAATGGTCTGCGAGGTGCATGTTCTCCGCGACAGCGGCCATGGTGCCGTAGTGCCCGCATCGGTGATCCAGACCGGAACCGGCAGCCGCTATGTCTGGACCGTGGATGACGGCATTGTCCACAAGACTCCCGTCAAGGTCGGAGGCTTCTCAGGCGACGGAGTGATCGTCACCGAAGGGCTGGAGGAAGGCGATCTTGTGATTGTCGAAGGCTACCAGAAAGTATCGTCAGGAATGAAGGTCACGGCGGAGGAGCAATAAGATGGACAACAGGAAATCACCTCTGATACTCTGGACGATACGGCACAAGTCCATCATCTACCTGATTCTCGTGGTGCTCGTCGGCATAGGCATCTACGGAATCTCGAAGATGAACAAGGACGAATACCCGTCGTTCGAAATCAAGCAGGGACTCGTGGCCGCCGTCTATCCGGGCGCATCCTCCCTTCAGGTCGAGGAGCAGGTCGCGAAGCCCGTGGAGCAGGTGCTTCTGTCGTTCGACGAAGTCAACAGCCAGAACCTGCAGATCACGTCGAAGGACGGCATCTGCTACATGCTGGTGGACCTGGTCTCACCGGCGCGCACCAAGGACGAGGTGTGGTCGAAGATCAAGATGAAGCTCAACGAGACCAAGAGCACCCTGCCGCCGGGAGTGCTGGCGCTCGTGGTCATAGACGACTTCGCCTCCGTGTCATCGTCGCTGATAGCGATGGAATCCGAAGACAAGAGTTACTCCGAACTCAAGGCCCTCGCCGACGAACTCTGCGACAGGCTCAGGCAGATTCCGGAGCTTGCCGCCGTCACGGTCTACGGCTCGCTTGACGAGGAAATCGCGGTGACCGTGGACATGGAGAAGCTGTCGGGCTACGGCATCTCCCCCTCCAGCCTGATGCTCGGCTACCAGAGTTCCACGCTCCAAGTTCCCAGCGGAAGTTTCAACACGAGCTACGCAAGCTCCCCCATACATATCGAATCGCCCGTAAGCAGCGAGCGTGAGATAGCCGAAAGGATAGTCTGGAGCGACCCGTCAGGCGGCATCGTGCGGCTCAAGGACATAGCCAAGGTCGAGCGCCGCTACAAGGACCCGAGCTCCTTCGTCAACTACAACGGCAACTCCTGCCTGATAATCTCGGTGGAGATGCGTCCGGACAACGACATAGTCGCATTCGGAAAGAAACTCGACAAAGTCATAGACGAATACGAGCAGGAACTGCCCGACAGCGTCACGATGACCAGGATCACCGACCAGCCCAAGCTGGTGCGCAACTCAGTGTTCTCGTTCCTGCGGGATCTCGTGATATCGATGATAGTGGTCATTATCGTGATGCTCATGCTCTTCCCCGTCAGGTCGGCTCTGATAGCCAGCTCCGGCGTCCCGGTCTGCACGGCTGTGGCCCTCGCGGTCATGTTCCTGACCGGAATAGGATTGAACACGGTCACGCTGGCCGGACTGATAGTAGTGCTCGGCATGATAGTGGACGACTCCATAATCACGATGGACGGCTACATGGGCGAACTCGGCAAGGGCATGTCCCGCGAAGATGCCGCCCAGTCGAGCGCGCGCGAACTCGTGACGCCCATGGTCACGGCCACCACGGCACTGAGCCTGATGTTCTTCCCCTGTCTCGGCATCATCACCGGCTATCTGGGCGACTTCGTGACCTACTTCCCCTGGGTGGTCGCGATAGCGTTGACCGCCTCGCTGCTCTACGCGATCTTCGTGGTGCCGTCGCTTGAAGTCAGATTCATAAAGTCCGCCAGCGTGGAGCAGAAAAGTCTGTTCTCCCGGATTCAGAACAAGTTCTTCACTGCCCTCCAGGGCGCCTACGACAGCGCCCAGGACTGGTGCTTCCACCACCCGAGGCTCACGTTGGGCGCCGGAGTCGGAGCCGTGGTCCTCGCAGTGGTGCTTTTCCTGCAGCTCAACATTCAGATGATGCCTATGGCTGACAGGGACTTCTTCGCCGTGGAGGTCAGCCTCGACAGCAACGCCGGTCTCGAAGACACGAAGGCCGTGGTGGACTCGCTGCAGAACATGTTCCTCAAGGACAGCCGCATCGAGTCGGTGACCTCCTTCATCGGCAGCAGCGCGCCGCGCTTCACCGCGACCTACACTCCGGCCACACCTGCCCCGAACTACGCCCAGCTGATAGTCAACACAAGATCCATAGAGGCCACAAAATCCCTGCTTCCCGAATACGAGGAGAAATACGAACATTATTTCCCCGAGGCGCTGATCCGCATAAAGCAGATGGACTACCAGGCGGCCACACCTATCGAAATCCGCGTTCAGGGAGCCGACCTCGATGTCATCAAGCCTGTAGCCGACACTATCAAGTCCCACATGCAGGGCCGTCGGGACGAGCTCAAATGGGTGCACAGCACGGTGGACGACTACCTCAGCTGCGTGGAAGTCAAGCTCGACGCCGACGAGGCCGCGAGGCTCGGAGTGAACAAGGCCATGCTCTCGCTGTCAGTGGCAGGAACATTCAGCGGCATGCCTCTCGCCTCCCTCTGGGAGGGCGACAAGTCGATTCCGGTCAACCTCTACAGCTCCGGAGTCACCGACGGAATGTCCTACGACATGATAGGCAACCAGCAGGTCAGCACTTCGATGCCCGGTGTCAGCGTGCCTCTGCGCCAGGTGGCCGACATCCAGCCGGGATGGGAGCCCGCCCAGCGCACGCGCTACGCCAGCGAGGAGACCATAATAATCTCGGCCGACATGAAAAACGGGCAGAGCCAGCCCGCCTCGATGAAGGAGATACGCAAGTTCGTCGACGGTCTTGACCTTCCCGAAGGAGTGCATGTCAGCTACGGCGGACTCACCGAGATCAACAACGGCGTGATACCCCAGATAGGGCTCGCCTTCCTCTGCGCGGTGGCCGTCATGTTCATATTGCTGCTCATACATTTCCGCAAGATATCCATCGCGGTGCTCACCATAGTGCTCAGCGCGCTCTGCCTGTTCGGAGCCTTCCTCGGCCTGTGGGTGTTCGGGCTCGACTTCAGCATCACGGCGGCGCTCGGTCTCATCAGCCTCGTGGGCATAATAGTCCGGAACGGAATAATCCTGTTCGAATATGCGGAGGAGCTGCGTTTCCGGGGCGGACTGTCCATCAAGGAAGCGGCGGCGATGGCCGGAAAGCGCAGGATGCGCCCCATCTTCCTGACCTCCTGCACCACGGCGCTCGGAGTGCTGCCGATGATTCTCAGCGGCGACCAGCTCTGGCTGCCAATGGGCGTGGTGATATGCTTCGGCACCCTGCTCTCGGTAGTCATGATAACCCTGATCATGCCGGTTTCCTACTGGCAGATCTTCAGAAAAGACAAGCGTCCAAAGGAGGTGACAGAATGAGAAAGACAGTTTTCGCGGTGCTCGCCGCAGTCCTGATATGCTTCTCCGCCGGAGGGCAGGAGCTCCGCCTGACGCTCGGGCAGTGTCGGGAGATGGCCCTGCAGAACAACAGTTCCGCCGTCGGCGCCGCCCTCGACCTCAAGGCGGCCGAATACCAGAAGCAGGAGGCTTTCGCCGAATATTTCCCGAGAGTCAGCGCCATGGGCTTCGGCTTCTGGGCGTTCGACCCGCTGGTGGAAATAGGCATCAAGGATGTCTTCGGCAACAATGATTTCAGCAACAATCTCCAGAACATCGTGGAGTCCTTCGGGGTCAGCCCGTACTACAGCACGATGAACCACGGCTATCTCGCGGGAATCAGCGTGACCCAGCCTCTGTTCGCCGGAGGGCGCATAGTCAACGGGAACCGGCTCGCGAGCATAGGAGTGGAGGCCGCAAGGCTCCAGCTGCAGATGCAGAGGCGCACCACGGCCGGAGAAATCGAAGGATACTGGTGGCAGGTGGTGTCGCTCCAGGAGAAACAGAAGACGCTCGGAGGCTTCCTCGAATTCATCGACACGCTCTACCGCGACGTGTCAGTCGCCTACAAGGCCGGCCTCGTGACCGAGGACGAACTGCTCCAGGTCACGCTCAACCGCAACCAGCTGCGCTCTTCGGAAGTCCAGCTGCGCAACGGCATGAGGCTCGCCAAGATGAATCTGCTGAACTCCATAGGACAGGACTACACCGTGATCAGCGCAAACGCCTGCGAGGAACGCCCGTACATCGATTCCGTGGTGCTCGACGACGAGTTTGCGGAGCCGGAAGCCCCCGACAGGTATTATGTCGACGAGGAGAGCATAGCGGCCTCGATGGAGGAGACGAAACTGCTCGATCTTCAGGTGGAGGCCGCTTCGCTCCAGAAGAAAATGGCCCTGGGAGAGGCCCTGCCTCAGGTGGCGGTAGGGGCGACCTACGGATATTTCGATTTCCTTGACAAGGGGGACTTCAACGGCCTCGCGTTCGCCACGGTGCAGATTCCCATCTCGCAGTGGGGCAAGACTTCGTCGCAGATGAAGCGCCTGCAGACCCAGGTCGACAAGGCAGCCGCACAGCGCGACTATCTCCAGTCACAGCTCATCCTCAGCGTACGCCAGAATTGGGTGGAGCTGAACTCCTGCTGGGACCAGTACCAGCTGGCCCTCGACTCCGAGAAGGCCGCGGAAGCCTCCTTCGGAAGAGTGAAGCGCAACTACGAGGCGGGTCGCGTGACCCTGTCGGAGCTGCTCCAGTCGCAGGCCGGACTCAGGCAGGCGGCCGACGCGCGGGCAGAAGCCCTGAACTCCTACCGGCAGGCACTGCAGAAATGGCTCGACCTCACTGAATAGATCCATCGCGCCACAGCGGCGGGCGGCGGTTGCCGTAAGGGAGGCTTTTCCAAAATCCATCGCCTCCCGTGTTGAGCCATCTGGCGCGCCACAGCGGCGGGCGGTGGTTGCCATGAGGAAGGCTTTTCCCGAAGCCATCGCCTCCCGTGTTGAGCCATCTGGCGCGCCACAGCGGCGGGCGGCAGTTGCTGTAAGGGAGGCTTTTCCAAAATCCACCGCCTCCCGAACGGCAATTGCCGCCCGCCGAGCAAAGCCGCCGAAATAATTCGTATATTTATCCGCAAAACATCAAGACCATGCTGTTCCCCATACTCCAGACCCCGACAGTCGAAGAAGCCGCCACCGAAGCCGCCGACTCCGTCGTAGTAGGCATCGAACAATTCGCCCACAACCTCGTCACCAACCCCGAAGGCACCCTCCAGAACCTCGGCCAGGACATAATCAACTTCGGCCTCAAGCTGCTCGCCGCACTGGTCATCTATCTGGTAGGAGCCTGGCTCATACGCAGAATCAAGAAAGGCCTCGCGAAGATGTTCGCCCGACGCAACACCGAAAAGGCCCTCGCGTCCTTCGTGATGAGCTTCACGACGATAGGTCTCACCATACTGCTGATCATCATCACCATCAGCACTCTCGGCGTCAACACCACCTCAATAGCCGCCCTGATAGCCGCGGCCGGCGTCGCGATAGGCATGGCCCTGAGCGGCACGGTGCAGAACTTCGCCGGAGGCATAATGATACTGATGTTCAAGCCCTTCAAGGCCGGAGACTACATCGAGTCGCAGGGCTACGAAGGCACGGTAACCTCGGTCAGCATAGTCAGCACCACCATCACGACCTACGACAACCGCGCGATCATCCTGCCCAACGGAGCCCTGTTCAACGGCAACATCAACAACTACTCCCGCAACCCTCTGCGAAGGGTGGACTGGAAGATAGGCGTGGAATACGGCACGGACTCCGACAAATGCAGGGAAAGACTTCTCGCGCTGATCAAGTCGGATTCCAGAGTGCTGGACTCCTCTACGCCGGGAGCGGCGGATCCGACCGTAGTACTGTCGGAACTCGGCGACAGCGCCGTCGTCTTTTCAATAAAGGCGTGGGTGAAGACCGAAGACTACTGGGGCGTCCTGTATGACTACAACAAGCTGGTCTACGACGAACTGCCGAAGTCCGGCATCGACTTCCCCTTCCCGCAGATGGACATCCACGTTCACAACACCACCGACACCACTCCTGCGACGGCGAGGAACAGATAGACTATCCTCCGCAGGTGGTCGTTGTGCAACCGGCCGTAGACTTTCGCGCCTACCCACAGGCCGAGGGCTACGGCCGGCAGCGCTATGAGCGCGGAATGGAGCACCTCATGACTCACGAAACCACTCTGCCAACGGAACAGCGTCATCATCAGATTTCCGGTCACGAAATACCACTGGGTCGCGGCGATATATTCGTCCTTGCTCTCCGACGAGGCCATGAAATACACCACCGCTGGCGGCCCCTGCATCGCGAACATGCCCCCGAGCAGCCCGGAAAGTGCCCCGAGGGATATCTGCACGGGCATGGTAGGCTTTAGACGGACCTTGTCGCTGAAGAAGAAGAGATATATGCTGACGACGATCAGGGCCACTCCGAACCACCTTTTCAGCGAGTGCCCGTCGATGACGGTGAGCACCTTCACCGAAAAGAACGACAGCACGAGGAAGGTCAGCAGTATGGGCAGAAGCTTCCCCAGACGCACGTATCTGCGGTGCGTGACAGCCGGGATCAGGGCCATGCAGGCCGCGAGTATGCCGGAAAGCGCGGTGGCTTCGCCGTAGGAAGGCATGATGTACGGCAGCATGGTCATCATGACTATGCCGAAGCCGAATCCCGTCACCCTCTGGACGAAGCTCGAGAGGGCGGCGAAAACGGCGACGAGTACCAAAGTGAAGGCTGTTGTCATCTTTCAATTACGCAATTTAGCCAAATTATTGCTATATTGCGGTGATTACACAAAAATTTTATTAACCAATAGCAATGAAACTATCCATTTCTCTGGCCGCGGCGCTCCTGACGACAGTCGCCGTCAGCTCATGCTCCGGAAACGGACAGGCCGGCTCACAGGTCATCAACGACACCAACACTCCCCTGCATCTGCTTCAGCCAGACTATAAAATCCCTTACGGAGTCCCCGCAAAGGAAGACATCAAGGCTGATCTGGACAGAATTCTCGCATTTCTGGAGACCGCGACTCCGGCCGTGGTGACCGAGGACGGGAAACTCCAGCAAGGATCATTCCGTCTCGCGAGCTACGAATGGGGTGTAACCTATTCGGCGATGCTCAAGGCCGGAGAGGTGACCGGCGACCAGGCCTTCACCGACTACACCGTCAGCCGCCACAGCTTCCTCGCCGAGCAGGCTCCCAAGTGGACTGAAATAGCCGAAGCCGGCGGAGAGATCGACGGCCAGATGAGACAGGTCGTGGCTCCGAAAGTGCTTGACGACGCGGGCGCGGTCTGCGTGTCGATGATAAGGGACATGGTGATTCACCCCGAACTGGGCCTGCGATCCATCATAGACCATTATATGGAAGTGATCGAGAATGAATACCGCCTTGACGACGGCACGCTCGCGAGGAACCGGCCCCTTCCGAACGCCGTATGGCTCGACGACATGTTCATGGGCGTTCCGGCCATGGCGTGGTACGGCAAGATGACCGGCGACAGCAGATATTTCGACGAGGCCGTGGAGCAGATCAGGCTCTTCAAGCAGAAGATGTGGGTTCCCGAGAAGAAGCTCTTCCGCCACGGCTGGGTTGAGTCGATGGACGAGCATCCCGCATTCCACTGGGGACGCGCCAACGGCTGGGCGATCCTGACGCTCTGCGAAGTGCTCGACGCCCTTCCCGAGAACCATCCCGCCCGTCCCGAGCTGCTCGACCTCTACAGGCAGCATGTGAGCGGACTTCATGCGCTGCAGAGCAGCGAAGGCTTCTGGCACCAGCTCCTCGACCGCAACGACTCATATCTCGAGACCTCCGCCACCGCGATCTTCGCCTACTGCTTCGCACACGGAATCAATGAAGGCTGGATAGACGCACAGACCTACGGCCCTTCGGTATGCCTGGCCTGGAACGCCGTCTCCACGATGATCGATGACGAAGGCAAGGTGAACGGCACCTGCGTGGGCACCGGCATGGGCTTCGACCCCGCATTCTACTACTACCGTCCCGTCAGCGCATACGCGGCGCACGGCTACGGCCCCGTCGTCTTCGCCGGAGCCGAAGTGATCAGACTGCTCGAGAACACATACCCGCGTCTCAACGACAGCGCGGTGCAGTTCTACGACACCGACATGTCCGGCAAGGGCGCAATCTTCGCCGTAGAGTAGCCCTGCCGCCGCATTCACGATCCGGCACCACATATTACATGACATCATGAATAGATTAACCGCTGTTCTGGCCTCCCTGCTCATCACGGCAGGGGGTGCCGTTTCCGCCCGGGCCCAAAGTTGGGAGGGCATCCACCATGTCTCCGTCGAAGAAGCCGCCGCGAACTTCGCGACCCCTCCGGCGGATTTCGCCAGCCACGTGATCTGGGGCTGGGAAGGCCCCATGGACATCGAGACCATACGCCACGACCTCGACTCCATCAAGACCAAGGGCTTCCGTTCCGTGATTTTCGAGGCAGGATACCACCTGCCCTTCGAATATCTCTCCGACGACTGGTTCAAGACGGTTCGCCGCGCAGTCAGGGAAGCCAAGAAACGCGATCTCAAAGTATGGATCATCGACGAGGGCAAGTATCCCAGCGGCTTCGCGGGCGGCAAGTTCACCAAAGAGCGTCCCGACCTCAGGATGCAGGCCCTGATTCCCGTCGACACCGTGAGCGTGGCCGCCGGAGAATCGGTGACAGGACTGAAACTCGATCCGCGGGCCATAAGCGCCGTCGCGCTGAGCCGCAGCGGAGAGCCGAGCCGCACGGTGCCCGTCATCAACGGCACGATCAGCTTCAAGGCCGGTGACGGCGACTGGGACATACTCGTGGCCGGAACCGACTTCCGCACCGGACAGACCAGGGCGGTCAACAATCCCGACGGCCGCAAGGACACTTCCAACTCCCTCTGCGACTACCTGAACCCCGCGGCCGTACGCCAGTTCCTCGACTGGACACACGAGCAGTACAAGAAGTATCTCGGCGATGAATTCGGGAAGACAGTGCTCGGTTTCAGGGGCGACGAACCCGATTTCGCCTACACCCCCTGGACGCCGGACATGGTCAGGGAGTTCAAGGACCGCAAGGGCTATGACCCCACGCCGATGCTCGCAAGCCTGCTGGCTCCTGTGCGCAGCGTGGCCGAAGAGAGGTTCAGGGCCGACTACTGGGACGTATGGTCGGAGCTTTTCGCGGTGAATTTCTTCGGCCAGCAGGCCGAATGGTGCGCCGAGAACGGCCTCGCCTACATCACCCACCTCAACAACGACCACAACATGCCCGTATGCATACGCGCCGAAGGCAGCCTTTTCCGCGACCTCAGCAAGGTGCAGGTGCCCGGAGTGGACGCGATATGGAACCAGATATGGCCCGGCACCGTCAACGACTTCCCGAAATTCGCCTCGTCGGTTTCGCATGTCTACGGCAAGCCGAGAGTCTTCAGCGAGAGTTTCGCGGCCTACTACACCGCGCCCAGCATCCCCCAGGCCAAATATGCCGTCGACTACCAGATGGTGCGCGGCGTCAACTTCTTCGAATTCATGTTCTGGATGGCAGGGTCCAGGAACAGCAACTGGATGACCGATCCTGCCATGAAGGGGCTCAACGACTACACCAACCGCGCGACCTGGCTCAACGCGGTCGGCGTGCCCGGAGCGAGGGTGGCCGTATACTATCCCACATCGACCTTCTGGCTCGACAACCAGGCAGTGAACCCCGACCTCGTGGAAATCGCGGAACTGCTGCTCCAGCATCAGTTCGACTTCGACTGGGTTGACGACGACGCATTCACCGAGGCTCTCACCGTGGAGGACGGCCGCCTGCGCAACCTCAGCGGACAGAGCTACTCCACCCTCGTGATTCCTTCCTGCGACGCAATCTCCACCGACGCATGGGCGCGTATCGAAGAATTCGCTGCCGCCGGAGGAGATGTGCTGTTCTGGGGCCGCAAGCCCACGATGCTCGTCGGCAGGACCTTCACGGAGCCTTCGGCAGTTCCCGACACTCCCGACTGGCTTTACGAGCCTTCCGTAAGCTGGACACGCACCGTGGCCGCCGCGATGCCCTCGCCCGAGATGAAACTGCTGCTTCCTCCTCCCGCCCCGCGCGACAGGAGAGCCCGCACCGAAGCCGGGACAGCGCAGCCCGACCCGACTTCGTTCATCCGTTACACCCGCAGGGTGCTTGACGACGGAGTCATCTACCTGATATTCAACGAAGGAGAGCAGGAATGCAGCTTCAAGGCAGAATTCGACGCCGACGGAGCCGTTCGTGAATGGAACGCGGGCACCGGAGACATAAAGGCAATCGACGCAAGCACCGGCGCCTCCGACGGCAGGACCGTGCTCGAAATGACGCTCGCCCCCTGGGAGAGCAGGATCATAAGTTTCTCCGAGAAATAATCCTGTCAGCCTCGGCCAGCTTCTCTGGGCTGCCGATGTCGATGACCTTGAGTCCGGGCGCATATACCGCCCGGATTTTTCGTGTTGCCGCCATGTTCAGATAGAAGTCGATTATCGAGAACTTCTCCGGCCATCCGCGCATCAGTTCAAACACCTCGGGGGAAATGACATGGATGCCGCAGAAAGACAGCCGGCGGTATTTCGAGGGATCGAAGTCGGGATACGGGCTCTTCACCTCTCCGGTGCGTACGTTGATCCATCCGGCAAGGCACATCGCGTCGTCGAAAAGCAGGAAGCGGTCGGTGTCTTCCGAATCGGTGACGAGCAGGGTCGCGAGCGATGAAGGGTCGTCCGCGGCGACGAATCCCCGCAGGTCAAGGTCGCTGAGGATGTCTACATTGTGCACCAGGAAGCGTCCGTCCTTCAGGAACGGCTCCGCCCTGCGTATGCCGCCTCCAGTCTCCAGCGGGTGGTCCGTCTCGCGTGAAATGTCAATATGAACGCCGAAATTGCAGTTCTCCGCAAGGAAATCCTCGATCTGCGAGGCGAAATGATGCACATTGACCACGAACTCGGTGAAGCCGGCGGCCTTCAGTTTCCCAATCACGCGCTCCAGCATGGGGACGCCGCCCACCGGCACCAGCGCCTTGGGCATCCTGTCGGTAAGAGGGCGCAGGCGGGTGCCCAGCCCCGCCGCGAAAATCATCGCTTTCATAACGGGCCAAAATTAGAAATAATTGCACATTATCTATTTGTCGTTCAGAAAAAAAATATCTACATTAGTTATCATATAAAGAAAAATAACTAAAACAAACATGCAGAATTATGAAAAAACATTTTCTTATCGCTGCTATTGCAGCAGCCGTTCTTGCAGTAGGAACAGCTGTCAGCTTTTTATCTGCCAAAGAGCAAAAATTCGATTCAATTTTTGAAGCGAACATCGAAGCTTTAAGTAAAGGGGAAGTTTCTGCGGGTAAATTGTGCGAACAAAATCCATATGGAGAATGCATATTTGAGGACGGATTCATAGAACTAGGAACATGGGCATAATTCAATAAGAATCATGCGACTGCCAATTTATATCATGCCGTTGGTTTTATCGCTAACGGCATCTTGTGTTCATAAATCCGACAATGCAATTGTGCTGGACACTTTCAGGCAAGTCGAGTCAATAGCTCCTTCGGATTCCATAAGCCTTGACCCCTTCGGCATCTATATGCCCCAGGACGTCATACCATACAAAGGGTGGTATGTCATAAGGAAATACGGCAACGACAACTGGATCGACATCATAAATACCGAAACAGGCGAGAAAATAGAATGTTTCCGCAGAGGACGCGGGCCTGGGGAAATATTGAATATCAGTCCCCTGCAACTATACAACGATTTGTTGTATGTCTTCGATGTCAACAGCCAGACCTACTACGCCCTTGACATGGAAAATACCATAAAAGAAAAACGGCAGGTCCTTTCCGACAGCTGGTCATTACGTTCCGGTGATGAGGCGGAAGACTATTTTGACAAACCGTTTTTCCTGACGAGATTTTCAGGAGGCATACTCGCGACAGGAATGTTCCGCGACGGCTCCTGGTATGGCCTGCTTGACAAAAACGGAAAAATCAAATCAGGAATTCCGCTCATAGAATTCAAAAGCACCAAGAATCTGACCGATACCGAGCTCTCCGCATTCCAGCTTTCATCCCTCATATCCGTCAAGCCCGACGGCAGTCAGGGAATCTGCGCCCAGGTCTTCTGCGGAGCTTTTTCCATCTTCGACATTGAAGGTGAAAAGTTGAACGAGAAAATCAGAAAAATCTATTATGATCCGAAATTCCACCCTTCTGACGGGACAATGATAAGCCCGAGACATGACAGGGAGAATGTCGAGGCCTTCTATGGAGCAAAAAGCACGGATGACTACATTTTCCTGCTCTATTCCGGCAAGGCTATAGCGGACAGATCAGACCCTACATACGAATGCAGGAATCTGCTGGTCTATGACTGGAACGGAAATCCGGTCAAGCGATATGAACTCAAAAACTCCATTTCGTCAATTTTCATAAGCGGCGATACAGTATATGGAGTGACATCTGTTCCGAATGGAGCAATCTACGCTTACAGCCTGAATTGAGACAGATATGAGACCATCCTTTCTGCGAATTGTCGGGGCGACAATTCAGACAATGCTTATTCTCTCTCTTCACGGATGTATCGAAAATCGCATTCAAAAGATTGCCATCACAATGGAAGGAAGAGAAATAATCCTTCCGGACAATCTGGAACTGATGAATTCAGACCATATCTCAGATACGACATGGCTGGATACGGACAACAAAATACGACTTGTAATCAATATCCCGAAAGAATCCTGTTCGGGATGCAGACTGTCCGCAAAGAGCCTCCTGGATTCCATCCTATATATTCTTCCTTCGTGTGAATTTTCTCCCGTCGTAATTCTTTCAGAGCCGGAAGACACTGAAATCGCCAACATAGAAGCAGCAATAGCAACGGCTCGGCCAAGCTATCCCGTCTATATCGACAATGACGGACAATTCTTGAAATCAAACAGGTTCATTCCACGAGACATTCAGTTGCTGCAAGCATTTCTCATAGACACATCCGGCAATATAATCCTGATTGGAGATCCCTCTTTTGACTAAAACATCATGAAAGTGTACCAAAAAGCATTAAATGGCATGGTTACCGGACATGAGCCCTGACTACCAGAAGTATCCTGCCCTGTCAGTGTTTTCGAAATCCACCTTCGGCACTGACATGCCCGGAAACGCCGTAGGAGGCCGACAGATGTCGACGGTGGACACATCTTCCTTCCACCTTCAACACCCATCCCTCTTCATGAGCCATGGAAGGCACATTACCGTCGACGGTGGATTGCAAATCCTTTCAATGGCAATCCCTGCAATCATAGCCGGAGCGCTTCGCCCGGCTAAGACATCAAAAGTAGCAGGCTACCTGACAGCAACCCTGACCCCCGGGAGTATCGTGCCGCCGTCCCAGTCCTCCGAGAGCCGCAGCAGCAGTTCGGTCAGATAGGGGTAGCGCCCGAAAGGCACCGACGCCAGTTCGTGCAGGCTGCGCAACACGCCGGGGATGCAGTTGAGGAACAGCTGCTTGCGCTCCACGATGCCGCGGAAGCCGTACGCCCCGGTCTCCTGCAGCAGACGCACGAGGGTGATCAGCCGGTAGCGCCGGTAGAAGTCGTCGGCATCGACCTGGCGGAACTCCTCCAGCGCCCTGAGATATACCCGCTCCAGCTCCTCGCGCAGCGGCTTCGGGAAATGCGTGCCCGCGTTCCAGAGAAACGACGCAAGGTCGTACTGGACCGGTCCTCTGCGGCCGCCCTGGAAGTCGATGAAGCAGGGCTCGCCGTCCTTTATCATGATGTTGCGCGCCTGGAAGTCGCGATACATGAAAGTGTCGCCCTCGAAGTCGGTGGAATCCTGAACCAGACGGTCGAAGTCGTCCTGGAGCCGTATCTCGTCGAACTCCAGCCCCGTAAGCTTCAGGAAGTCGTATTTGAAATAATTGATGTCGAAATTGACCATTCGGGCGTTGAACTCCCTGTCCGGGAAGCAGACGCCCCAGTCGAAGCCCTCCCCCACCTTGAACTGCACGGCGGGCAGCAGGGCTATGGTGTCGTGTATCCAGGCAAGCTGGCTTTCGGAGTAGGAAGCGTCGTCTATGGCGGGCTTCAGCAGCTCGAACAATTGTCCGTCGCCCAGATCCTCCTGCAGGTAGCGCATTCCGTCGTCAGAGACGGCATAAATGTGAGGGGCGTGCAGACCGGCGGACTCGAAACGCTCCGCCAGAGCGAGAAACGCGCGGTTTTCGGCGGGATTGGTGCCGATGCAGCCGATGACGGCGCCCGCTTCACCGGTGATTCTGTAATATTTCCTCGCGCTGCCGGACAGAGGCAGCAGTTCGGAGCCGAAGGGCCGGCAGCCCGACCAGTTCTCGTAGAGTTTCGACAGTATTTCCATAACAGATACGAAAATACGCACTTTTGGGGGATTATCAAAAAAGTGTTTACCTTTGCAGATTGCGATGAAATTGTTGTCACGAATATGGTTCCCCGCGGCCGTGCTCGTCTTCGCCTCCGCCGGCGCAGTCGACTTCGGCAGCTCCAGGCTCATGGAGAGCCGTATTCCGAGTCCGGAGGCGTTCGCCGACACGGTGATCTACGAACCCTACGCCTACCGTTTCGACCCCGTGACGGACAGCAGCCTGCTCGACTTCTCCGACAGTCTCGACGACGAGGAGATGCTCGACTTCGGCGACTCGCTCGCGAACAGGCTGAGCCCGAGAGACTCGCTCAAGGCCCTGCTCGACTCTTCACTCTGGGACAAGATAGACTCCATCTACATCGCCGACTCCATCGCCAAGGCGAAGGCGAAGTTCGAGGCATGGTACAACTCCCTCTCTCCGAAGGAGCGCAGGAAATACGACGCCGAGCAGCGCATGAACCTCAAGGCCGCGCGCGCCGACTCGCTGAGGCTCGTAAAGGAGGAGAAGCAGAACATCAGGGACAGCATAATCGCCGAAACTCCGAGAATCCTGGAGACATACGCGATTCCCGACTCCATGCAGTACAAGCGCATCATCAGTTGGACCGTCGACCAGGACTTCCATCAGATGGACATAGGCATACCCGACACCTCCTTCAACTACCGCTTCTACGACTACCCCTTCCAGCGCAACGACGTGAACGCAAGCTGGCTGGGAGTGGCTGGCTCCGCAGTGCAGTATTACGACTACTTCAAGCGTAAGAGCAACGAGGGAGTCGACTTCTACGACGCCTACGAATCGTGGAGCTTCTCTCCGGGGACACTTCCCCACTACAACACGAAGACCCCTTACACGGAGCTCGCCTACTTCGGCACCCTGCTCGCGACCGACGAGAAGGAGTCCGACAACCTGCATATCTTCACGACCCAGAACATAACCCCCGAGCTCAACTTCTCCCTGCTCTACGACCGGTTCGGCGGCGGAGGCATACTCGAGAACGAGGAGACCATCAACAAGACGGCCGTCGTGCAGACGAACTATCTGGGAAAGAAGTACATGATGCACGCTGGCTACATCTACAACAAAATCTCCCAGCGCGAGAACGGCGGCATCAACGACCTCATGTGGATACGCGACACCACGGTGGACGGCCGCGACATCAGGGTGAACCTGACCGACGCCAGGTCGGAAATCAAGAAGAACACCTTCTTCCTCGACCAGCAGCTGCGCATACCCTTCAACTTCATCATGAAGATGAGGGCGAAGAAAGACAGCACCCTGACCTTCGACTCCGACAGCCTCATGCGCGACGTGACCACGGCCTTCATCGGGCACAGCACCGAATTCTCGACCTACACGCGCAAGTACACCGACAACATCACGGACGACATAGGCCGGGAGTACTACAACAACGTGTTCTACTACAACCCGAGCTCCAGCGCCGACACGATGCGGGTCATGAAGCTCGACAACAAGTTCTTCATCAGGCTCCAGCCATGGTCCAGCGAGGGCATAGTCTCCAAGCTCGACGTCGGGGTGGGCGACGAGCTGCGCACATATTTCGACAGCACTTTGGTGCGGCCCCAGAAACATACGGAGAACAGTTTCTACATCTACGGCGGGGCTGAGGGCCAGCTGCGCAACAACTTCTTCTGGAACGCAAAGGCGAGATTCGACCTGATAGGCTACAAGGCCGGAGACTTCGACGTGTCGGCCGACGGACGCTTCGACTTCTATCCTTTCCGACGCGCCCGCAAGAGTCCCGTCTCGATAGGCGTGCATTTCGAGACGACGCTGCAGGAACCGAGCTGGTACCAGCAGCACATAAGCACCAACCACTTCAGGTGGGACAACGACTTCGGCAAGATTTCCAACACCTCCGTGACCGGAACCATCGACATCCCGAGATGGAAGCTCAACGCAAAGATCGGGTATTCGCTGCTCGCGAACAATCTGTGGTACGACGGCCAGGGAATCATACGGCAGAACCAGCAGGCAATGAGCGTGATCAACGCCTCGCTGCGCAAGGAATTCGTGCTCGGGCCGCTGCACCTCGACAACAGGGCTCTGCTGCAGTTCTCGTCCAACCAGGAGGTGCTGCCTCTGCCGACCCTGGCGCTCAACCTCAGGTACTACTTCCAGTTCGTCGTGCAGCGCGACGAAACGAAGACCAACAACATAATGGTGATGCAGATCGGAGCCAACGCGTTCTACAACACGCCCTGGCATTCGCCTGCATGGAACCCCAATCTCGGCGTATTCCACAATCAGACCGAGAACCTCTATACCAACGGCCCCTATTTCGACGTCTTCGTTAACGTCCAGTGGAAGAGGGCCTGCATATTCATCAAATATCAGAACGCGGGCGGAGGCTGGCCGATGGACAAGTTCGACTACTTCAGCGCCGACCGCCACATTGTTACACAAAACGGCATTGACGGACTCAAGATAGGTATATACTGGCCTTTCTACGCCCAACCGAGGGGCAATGCGGGTCCGCCGCCATCAGGCAGATGACAAAAAGCGAAATCACAGCACTCATCGTGACGGGACTGCTGCTTGCCGCGACATTCGCAGTCTCGCTGGTTCCCCGACGCAGCCCAGCGGAGCCGGAACCTCTCAGAAGCCACATCAGGGCGGTAATCCAGATCGACAGGCGCAGCAGCGCCGGAGCCCTGCTCGTAGGCTACAACTATTTTCTTCTCGAAAGCTATGCGGAGCACAACGGCCAGACCGTCGAGATAAGCGCCGCGAGGAGACATACTTCGTGGGTCGATTCCCTGAAGGCAGGCAAGGTCGACATGGTGGCCATACCGTGGAGCGACAGTCTCGCCGTGGACAGCGTCCTCGTCTCAAGACCTCTCGACAGCCTCAGCGTCTGGCTGATGAGATACGGCGACAATGCGGACATGAAGGATTTCGACTCGTGGACCGCGGAGTGGGAGCTGTCCGAAGGGCACGAGACGGTCAAGAACAGCTTCCTCAAGCGCTACGATGTGTTCCGGAGCCGGCCGAGGGAGGTCCTGAGCCCCTACGACAGTCTGATCAGGGCCAACGCCGACTCGATCGACGTCGACTGGAGGCTGCTCGCCGCCATCATCTACAAGGAATCCCGCTTCCATATCGAAGCGCGCTCGCACCGCGGCGCGAGCGGTCTGATGCAGATGATGCCTTCCACGGCCGCCCATTACGGAGTGACCGATCCTCTCGATCCGGAAAGCAACATCGAGGCCGGAGCGAAGTTCTTCGGAAGGCTGATACGCAGGTACCGCAAGGTCGCCGCCGACGAGGATGAACGCTATAAGTTCGCGCTTGCCGCCTACAACGCCGGCATGGGCCGGATTGACGACCTGCTGCGACTGGCCGAGCTGCGCGACAAGGACTCGGGCTACTGGGACGACGTGATACAGGTCCTGCCGGAGATGCGCGAGGAGAGCGTCATGGACACCGGCGCGGTGAAGCTCGGCACATTCAAGGGGGTGGAGACCACGCGCTATGTGGACGATGTGATGGCGATTTACCGCGAATTCTGCAGGATCTGCCCGGAATGATCCGGGCAGGAAGGCCATTAGCGGGGTCTGACTCCGTTTTGGCAGATTTGCAATCTGCCGATGTTCAGGCGGACATATTATCCGCCGATAATTACCGGCACCGACTATCTTGCAGCGCCGCCCGAGAGCTTCGCGACCAGAGGGTCGGTGAAGCGCATCAGATAGCCGGGCAGGAAGGCCATGAGCAGAGTGCCGAGGCCTATCACCACGCCCGGAGTCCTCGCGAGAAGCACGTCAGCCAGTCCCGTGAACTCGCCGCTCCCGAAAAGATTGCCGAAAAAGAGCAGGGCCATCAGGGCCGAGAGCACCACCACGGTCGAATCCATGACCATCTTCACCCTGCCGAAATCCTTGTTGAAAGTCGAGGAGAACGCCGCGACGGTCATCTCCGCGGAGACCATCCAGGCGTTGGCCGCCACCTCGATGCTGGTGCCGAGCGCCGTGATCGCCGCAGCGGCCACAATCAGCAGAATCCTTACGCCGAAGCCGGCGGGCTCCAGCCACTCCAGCATCCAGAGCGAGAGGTCGATCAGATAGCCGAACACCACGGAGGCGACCACCTGCATCAGATTGACGAGTCTGAACCTGCGGCGCAGCACCGCGAGCTGGACGAGTATATAGACCATGTTCACCAGGAAGGTGAAGGCGCCAACCGAGATCCGCTGGAACTCCAGATTCAGCACATAGGCCATGCACGAGAGCGGTGCCGTACCGAGATTGGACTTGATGGCAAGGGCGATGGCGAAGGCTATCATGAAAAGGCCGACGGTGGCGATTGCATACCTGAGTATGATATTTCCGACTTTATGTTTCATAGCGTCATTTATTTTACGAAAAATGGGAACTAAATATCGGCTTTTTCCGTAATTTTGCAAAATATTGTGATTATCCAAATCATATTCAGATATGAAAAAGTTATTAGTGTTTATCCTTCCCCTCGTGATGCTGGCCGCCTGCCAGCCGAAGGGAGAGAAGGTTCCCGCCATCGACATCACGGACATGGATCTCACGGTGTCTCCCGGCGACGACTTCTATCAGTATGCAAACGGCGGCTGGATAGCCAAGAACCCGCTTAAGCCCGAATATGCGAGCTTCGGCTCCTTTGACGTGCTCCGCGAGAACAACGTGACCCGCCTCAACGACCTTTTCGCCGAGATGGCGGAGATGTCACCCGCGGCCGGCACGGTGGACCAGAAAATCGTGGACCTCTACAAGCAGGGACTCGACTCCACCAGGCTCAACGCCGAGGGCGGAGCGCCTCTGAAGAAATATCTCGACCAGCTCTACGCTGTCGGCGACAAGGCAGGGCTTGCGGCCGAGCTTGCCGATGAGAACAAGTACGGCGAGGGAGGATTCTTCAGCGTCGGAGTCCAGGCCGACCTTATGGACAGCCAGGTACAGATACTTTACCTCGGACAGGGCGGACTCGGAATGGGTGACCGCGACTACTATGTGGACCCCGCCAACGCCGACCTCCACAAGGGCTACACCGAGATGCTGACCAGGCTCTTCACGCTCAGCGGCTACGAGGACGCGGCACAGAAGGCCGCCAACGCCGTGAAAATCGAAGACAGGCTCGCCGAAATCTCTTGGACCAGTGTACAGAACCGCGACTACACCAAACAGTACAACCCTATGAGCACAGCCGAGATCTGCGCCAGGTGGAAGAACTTCGACTACGGCACTTTCTTCGAGCTTCTCGGCATCCCCGAGCAGGACAAGATCATCGTGCAGCAGCTCTCCTACTTCGACGGACTCGACAGGCTCTTCGCCTCGGCATCGCTTGACGAACTCAAGGACTACATGGCGGCCTGCCTGCTCAACAGCGCGGCCGGCAGCCTCTCCGACGACTACTACGACGCGATGTTCGACTTCTTCAGCACCCAGATGAGCGGCGTCACGGAGAAGCAGCCCAGGTGGAAGCGCGCGATGAGCGTGCCGAACAGCCTGCTCGGAGAAGCGGTGGGACAGATGTATGTCGAAAGATACTTCCCCGAGGAGTACAAGACCAAGGTGCTCGACCTCGTTCACAATCTCCAGACCTCGCTGAGCCAGCACATCGACTCCCTCGACTGGATGTCCGACGAGACCAAGGCCTACGCCCAGGACAAGCTCGCCAACTTCAAGATCAAGATAGGCTATCCCGACAAGTGGAAGGACTACAGCACCCTGACCGTAGATCCCGAGCTCAGCTACTTCGAGAACCTCCGCGCGGCCAGCGCATGGTATGTTGCCGACAACCTCGGCAGGCTCGGAAAGCCGACCGACATGGACGAATGGGGCATGACTCCCCAGACCGTGAACGCCTACTACAACCCGACCACCAACGAGATCTGCTTCCCCGCAGCCATACTCCAGCCGCCTTTCTTCAACGCTGACGCCGACGATGCCGTTAACTACGGTGCAATCGGAGTCGTGATCGGCCACGAGATGACCCACGGATTCGACGATCAGGGCAGGCTCTTCGACAAGAACGGCAACATGACCAACTGGTGGACTCCCGAGGACGAGGCCGCCTTCAAGGCCAAGACCGCAATCCTCGTGGAGCAGTTCGACGAGGTTGAAGTAGTACCCGGCGTACATGCCAACGGAGCCCTGACCCTCGGCGAGAACATCGCCGACCAGGGTGGCCTCAGCATAGCATGGACCGCATATCACAACTCCCTGAACGGAGCCGCCGAGCCCGCGCCCATTGACGGACTGACTGCGGCGCAGCGCTTCTTCATAGGCTACGCCCACCTCTGGGCCGAGAACGCCACCGACGAGGCCAGGGAGATGCTGACCAAGCTCGATGTTCACTCTCTCGCGGAAAACCGCGTGAACGTGACCGTCCGCAACCTCCCCTTCTTCTTCGAGGCTTTCGGAATCACCGAGGGCGACCCGATGTGGAGGCCTGAAAGCGAAAGAGTGATAATCTGGTAAATTCAATGAAGGTCGAAGGCTTCATAGCCGGACGCCTCCGGTTCAAAGGAAGGATGGCTGTCATCGCGATAGCCATCTCTTTCTTTATCATGATAGTCGCGGTCGCCGTATCGTCCGGATTCAGCCGAGAGGTCCGCACCGCGCTTTCCCGGATAAGCGGGGACATCCTGATTACCAATTCAGCCGCGGACTGGTACGGGGAGGACAACCCGATAGAGGATCCCGGCTCGCTGATCAAGACCGCGCTGGAGATTCCGGGAGTCAAGGGCGCGGAGCCGGCGGTATACAGAGCCGGAATCATAAAGGACGGCAACGAAATCTACGGAGCGCTGTTCAAGGGCACCCCGGCCGACACCGGCTCGCTCGCCGTCAGGATACCCTCATCGCTGGCCGCCTCACTGCACAAGCAGCCGGGCGACGACATCATCGCATGGTTCATCTCCGACAGGATAAAAGTGCGCCGCTTCAAGATAGCCTCCGTCTACGAAGGAACGGTCGACACCGGCGGAAACATGATGATATATGTCCCTCTTGCGGACATGCAGAGGCTCAATAACTGGAGCGCCGATGAAGTCTCGGCCGTGGAGCTCACGCTGGACGGAAGAAGAAGGTCGCGGGCTGACATGAGGGCCAAGGCGGCGGAGGCGGGAATGTACACCGGCCTTGCCGCGACGGCCGTGACCGACAGCTACTCCCAGCTGTTCGACTGGCTGGACCTGATTGACTACAATGTCTACGCTATACTTGTCCTGATGACAGTGGTGGCCGGATTCAACATGATTTCAGGACTGCTGATACTGCTGTTCCGCAACATCTCGACCATAGGCACTCTCAAGTCGCTCGGCATGACCGACCGCTCGATAGCCGGAGTGTTCCTGAGAGTCTCAGCAAGGCTGGCGGGAATCGGAATGCTGGCAGGCAATGCAGCCGCCCTGCTGTTCTGCCTCGTGCAGGGAAGCACGAAAATCATCAGGCTGAATCCGGAGAACTATTTCGTGTCCTTCGTGCCGGTGGATGTCAACCTGCCGATGATTCTTCTGGCAGACGCGGCCGCGTTCGCGGTGATAATGCTACTGTTGCTTATTCCTTCGCTGTTCATTTCGAAGGTCGATCCTTCCGTGACTGTGAAGACTGAATGATACGGATGTTGGTGTTTGCCACATAATCCTCCGGATCTATCTTCAAGGCCTTCCTGTAATAGCGGAGGGCCTTTCTGCTGTTGCCCTGGGCCACCTGCCAGTAGGAGCCGATATTATTGATGAACACCGTGTCGTCGGGGTAGAGACCGTTCATCTTCTCGGATATCTCGAGGAAATACTCGTAGCCCAGCGGGCTTGCCGTCAGGAAGAGCCGGTAGCAGTACTCCCCGATGCCCTGGCAGAATATCGCGTCGTCGGCAGGCTGTCCCGACCAGGTCCAGTCCCGCCGGCCGGAAGTGTATTCGTCAATAAGCTCCCTCATCTCCTCCACGGCCATGTCCGGGCTCTCCTTCTCGTAGTCGAGCACCGCCGTGATCTTGTAGAAACGGTAGTTCAGTTCGCCCGGCGCAAGGGAGATGGCCTTCTCGACAGCTTTCAGCGCCTCGCCGAACGCGGCGTCGTCATACACCGTATCCTCGAAATAGTTCACGTCATTTCCGAGCGAATCCTTGAGGGTCACCACGGGATTCTGTCCCAGATATTTTTTCGTCGGTCTGACGATCACCTCGGTTCTGACCGTCGCCTTCGCCAGCCAGTAGTTGAATCTCGCCACGGCCGCCTCGGGATCGTCCGGAGCCGCCGCCTCCCAGCGGTTTATTATGGTTTCCACTCCGGGCCCGTCAGCCCCCACATAACGCACCTGACGTTCATATTCGGCCTTTATGCCGGCCGCGTCATCCTGCGCTCCGAGAACCAGGCCGGACAGCAGCGAAAAAAACAGGAGAATTCCCTTTTTCATACATTCATAAGTATTTTGCGGCCCTTGGGAAGCAGATTGTTGCAGCGAGGGCCGATGTTCTTGACGAATCCGAGCGGCACTCCGCGGTAAGTGACGAGCACATACCCCAAAGGCGCCTCCGGAAGCGACAAAGTGTCGCGGTGGAGATATTTCAGCGCCGTGGGCTTGTCGAGGTCGACCTCGGGATATGCCCCGCGCTCATATTTGATACTGAGGGCCCAGTCGGCGGAAGGCACGAAGTCGCGGCCTTTCGTTTCACCTTTTACGACTCCGCTCCTGAACGGCTTCAGAGACTCGAGTCCG
>DVLC01000070.1 GCA_018715685.1 Candidatus Cryptobacteroides merdipullorum | reverse complement strand
CACGTAATCCTTGATGTACACCGCCGTGTTGCCGCTTGTCTCCTGCACGCTGACCTTGTAGCAGCCCGGCACCTGCCCGCATATCCAGCGCGCGATGTTCTCCGAAGTCGGGTTGAACGGCAGCACTTCGTTGAGGTCGCGGTGGTCGAGCATGTCGTATACCCGCGCCTTTATCAGCCCGAAGTCCGTCACCATACCGTTCGCGTCCAGCTCTTCCGAGCGGCAGAATATCTCCACCTTGTAGTTGTGGCCGTGCAGCCGCGAACACTTGGTCGGCGGTTCGGTCGTCAAATGATGGCTCGCGGCTATCTCGAGCTTCTTGGAAACGTAGTACATCTTCTTCGGCCTTTGTGACTGGCAAAGGTACGGAATTATTCCAAATCAATGCAGTCCGGGTTGAATAATTGTTATCTTTGCAGATTCGGAAGACAATAACACGACATATGTACAGAACTCACACTTGCGGAGAACTGAAGCTCTCCGACGCCGGAAAGAAAGTCACCCTCGCGGGATGGGTGCAGAAATCCCGCAAACTCGGCGGAATGACCTTCATCGACCTGCGTGACCGCTACGGAATCACCCAGCTCGTGGTCGAGGCCGACGCTGACCACGCTCTCGTGGAGACCGCCGCGGGCCTCGGACGCGAATATGTGATCCAGGCGACGGGAGAGGTTGTCGAAAGGGCCAGCAAGAACCCCAAGATGCCCACCGGAGACATTGAGATAAGACTTGAAAGCATCAATGTGCTCAACAAGTCCGTGACCCCTCCGTTCACTATCGAGGAGGTCAGCGACGGCGGCGAGGATCTTCGCGCGAAGTACCGTTATCTCGACCTTCGCCGTCCGCCGCTCCAGCGCGCTCTCGCCCTCAGGCACCGTCTGGCCCACGAGGTGCGCAACTATCTTGACAGCCAGGGGTTCATGGAGATAGAGACCCCTTATCTGATAAAGTCCACACCTGAAGGCGCGCGCGACTTCGTGGTGCCCTCCCGCATGAACCCTGGCACTTTCTACGCGCTGCCCCAGTCTCCCCAGACTTTCAAGCAGCTGCTGATGGTGGCAGGATATGACCGCTATTTCCAGATTGTCCGCTGCTTCCGCGACGAGGATCTCAGGGCTGACCGACAGCCGGAGTTCACGCAGATCGACTGCGAGATGAGCTTCGTGGAGCAGGAGGACGTGCTGAACACCTTCGAGGGCATGATGCGCACGATGTTCAGGAACGCTCTCGGCGTCGAGATTCCCGACCCGCTGCCCCGCATGAGCTGGTACGATGCGATGGACAACTATGGCTCCGACAAGCCCGACATACGCTTCGGCATGACTATAAAGGACATCAGCTCCGCCGTGAAGGGCTGCGGCTTCGGAGTTTTCGACTCCGCCGAATACGTGGGTGCCATCGCGGTTCCCGGCTGCGCCGAATATACGCGCAAGCAGCTCGACGAGCTCACCGAATGGGTGAAGAGGCCGCAGGTGGGCGCGAAGGGCCTGATATATGTGAAACTGAACCCCGACGGAAGCGTGAAGTCCAGCGTGGACAAGTTCTATTCTCCCGAGAAGCTGCATGAAATCGCTGCGGAATGCGGAGCGCATAACGGCGATCTGCTGCTCGTGCTCTGCGGCCCGAAGCGCAAGACCCAGACCCAGCTGGGCGTGCTCCGTATCGAAATGGGCAACCGTCTCGGCCTGCGCGACCCTCATGTGTTCGCCCCGCTCTGGATCGTAGACTTCCCTCTGCTCGAATGGAGCGAGGAGGACGGCCGCTTCTATGCGATGCACCATCCGTTCACGGCGCCCAAGCCCGAGCATGAGAAGCTCTTCTACTCCGACCGCAAGGAGGATCTGGAGCAGGTATGCGCCAACGCCTACGACTTCGTGCTCAACGGCACCGAGCTCGGAGGCGGCTCCATCCGTATCCACGATGCAGCTATGCAGAGCCGCATGTTCGATGTGCTCGGCATCAGCAAGGAGGACGCCGAATACAAGTTCGGCTTCATAATCAACGCGTTCAAGTTCGGCGCACCCCCTCACGGAGGCCTCGCCTTCGGTTTCGACAGAGTCTGCGCCCTCTTCGGCGGACAGGAGACCATACGCGACTACATCGCCTTCCCGAAGAACAACCAGGGACGCGACGTGATGATAGATTCTCCTTCCAAGATTGACCAGGGCCAGATGGACGAACTCTTCCTGGCCTCAACCTGGAAGGGCGAATGAGAATAAAGTTCAACTACGACCTCTCTTCGATGAACACGTTCAGGATGAAAGTGTCCTGCGCGTGTTTCGTCGAATATGAGAGCGTGGCGGAGCTCGAGGGTCTGAACTTCGACAAGCTGCCCGGGCCACTGCTGCACATTGGTGAAGGCAGCAACCTGCTGTTCACCGGCGATTTCCCCGGAACCGTGCTGCACTCCAACATCGAGTACATCAAATATGTGGATGTCGGACTCGACGAGGTGCCGGTGATGGTCGGGGCCGGAGTGAATTTCGACAGCTTCGTGGCCGAGACCTGCCGCCACGGCCTCTGGGGCGCGGAGAATCTTTCTCTGATTCCCGGCGAGGTCGGAGCCGCGGCGGTACAGAACATCGGGGCCTACGGAGCCGAAATCAAGGACATCATCTCGGGCGTGGTGTGCTACGATCTCAAGGAGAGGAAGAAATGCCGCTTCAAGGCCTCCGAATGCCGCTACGGCTACCGCAGCTCGATGTTCAAGGAAGAGGAGAACCGTGGCCGCTACGTCGTGACGAGCGTGCTTTTCCGTCTGACCCGCAAGACGAGTCCGAGACTGGAATACAAGGGGCTGAAGGAGGCCTTGGGCGATGATGGCGGACTGACTCCGCAGAAGGTGCGCGAGGCCGTCATCGGAATAAGGCGCTGCAAGCTGCCCGATCCGGAGGAAATCGGAAGCGCCGGCAGTTTCTTCAAGAACCCTGTCGTGAGCGCCGAAGAGTTTGCGAGGATATCCCCCGACGGAAGCGCCCCGCATTACGACCTGCCAGACGGCGGCGTGAAGATTCCAGCGGCGTGGCTGATAGACAGCTGCGGGCTCAAGGGGGCCGTGCAAGGAGGCGCGGCGGTCTATGAACGGCAGCCTCTGGTGATCGTGAATGCCAGCGGGCACGCGGCTCCGGAGGATGTGCTGGCTCTTGAAAGAAGAATAATCAGCGAGGTGAAGACCCGCTTCGGCGTGGAGCTTCATCCGGAAGTCGAACATATATGAGTTCATTCGTAATAGAAGGCGGACACCGGCTGAGCGGAAGCATAGAGCCGCAGGGCGCCAAGAACGAGGCCCTGGAGGTGATCAGCGCCGTGCTGCTGACATCGGAGCCCGTAAGAATAAGCAACATACCCGAAATCCTCGACATCTTCAACCTGATAGACCTGCTCAAGTCCATGGGCGTGTCGGTCGAGAAGCATGCGAAGGGGGACTACACCTTCACGGCCGGCCATATCAACGAATTCTACATACGCAGCGCGGACTTCGTGAGCCAGTGCGCCAAACTGCGCGGTTCCGTGCTGGTCGTCGGCCCGCTGCTGGCCCGTTTCGGGCAGGCGTATTTCCCGAAACCGGGAGGGGACAAGATAGGCCGCCGCAGGGTGGACACCCACATCGAGGGTTTCATGCGCCTCGGTGCCAAATGCGCATACGACACGGACAAGCGCGCCTACAGCCTGACTTCGGGCAAGAGCATGAAAGGCTGCTACATGCTGCTGGACGAGGCTTCCGTGACCGGAACGGCCAATATCATAATGGCCGCCGTGCTCGCACCCGGTGTCACCACGATCTACAACGCCGCCTGCGAGCCTTATGTGCAGCAGCTCTGCCGTCTGCTCACGGCCATGGGCGCGAAGATAGAGGGCATAGGCTCCAACCTGCTAAGAATCACCGGAGTGGAGGCTCTTCATGGAGCCGGGCACCGCATACTGCCGGACATGATCGAGGTCGGCTCGTTCATAGGCATGGCAGCGATAACTCAGAGCGAACTCATGATACGGAATGTCTCCTGGGACAATCTGGGCATCATCCCCGAGAGTTTCCGCCGTCTGGGCGTGCGTCTGGAGCAGAGAGGCGATGACATCCATGTCCCCGCGCAGGACAGCTACGAGATAGAATCCTTCATCGACGGTTCCATAATGACCATCGCCGACGCGCCATGGCCCGGGCTCACTCCTGACCTGCTCAGCGTGATGCTCGTGGTGGCCACCCAGTGCAAGGGCAGCGTGCTGATTCATCAGAAGATGTTCGAGAGCAGGCTGTTCTTCGTCGACAAGCTCATCGACATGGGCGCGCAGATCATTCTCTGCGACCCCCACCGCGCGGTGGTCATAGGGCACGACCACAAGATCTGCCTGAAGGCGAACCGCATGACCTCGCCCGACATCCGCGCCGGTATCGCCATGCTGCTCGCGGCAATGTCGGCGAAAGGAGTCTCCCGCATTGACAACATCGAACAGATAGACAGAGGTTACGAGAACATCGAGCAGAGGCTCGGCGCGCTCGGCGCGAAAATAGAGAGAATATAATGCAAGTACTCAAGTTCGGAGGCAGCTCGGTCGCGGATGCGACGAGAATCTCCGCAGTCATGGACATAGTGGAGTCGGCCCTGGAGAAGGACCGAGTGATTCTGGTGTGCTCCGCCATAAGCGGATGTACCGACGCGCTGCTCGCCATAGGCGAAGCCGGACCGGAGGACCGTCAGGAACTGACGGCGAAATTGTGCGAGAGGCATCTCAGGACAGCCAGGAGGCTCTTCACCGGAAGCCAGAGGGCGGACGCGGAGAGGCTGATCATGGGCATTTTCGAGGAAATAGAACGCTATGAAGGCGACTGTATCGAGTCTTTCGGCGAGATTCTGTCGACCGTCATCATAGAAAGGAAGTTCGCGGGCGAGGGGATACGCTCGAAGTGGCTGGATTCCAGAGAGCTGGTGAAGACCCGCGGAGGAAAGGTGGATGAAGGCGCGACTTATTCCGCCATGGCCCTCGCGGTGATTTCTGAGCCTGACGTGAGACTGTTCGTGGCACCGGGCTTCATCGCTTCGGACGAGAACGGTCATGTCACCACTCTCGGACGCGGAGGCTCCGACTACAGCGCAGCCCTCTATGCGGTCGGCGCTGGCGCCGGGGATCTGGAGATCTGGACCGACGTGCCTGGCATCATGACGGCCAATCCCAAGGTCGTGCCCTCGGCGCATACCATCCCGGACATCTCCTACAGAGCCGCGCTCGAACTGGCCGAGAACGGAGCCAAGGTGCTCTACGCTCCTACGGTTCAGCCTGCCATGGACAGGGGTATAGACATAAACATACGCAATACTTTCGATCCTCACCATCCAGGAACCGTGATAAGCGGCAGGGTGAAGCCGGCGGCTGACGCCTGGATGGGCGTCACGAGCCTCGCCGTCCCGGGACGCGGCGAGTCGAGGCTCTGCGTCGTCGGCGAAGCGGTCGCGAGCCGACGCGCCGCCGCCGGGCGTATTGTCTCGGCCCTGGCGGAGGCCGGAATCAGCCCCCTCGGCGAAGTGTATGGCGAAGGCGGAGTCTTCTTCATTAATGTCAGGAGCCTGGTCGAGAACGAGGCCGTGGCCGCGGTTCACCGCGAGTTCTTCGGGGACAGGTCGGTGACGGAGATAAACGTCTTCATCGCGGGTTACGGAGCTGTCGGAAAGGCTCTGGTCGAGCTTGCGGAACGCAGCAAGTCAAGAATCGGCGCGAGGACAGGGCGCAGCCTGAACATCGTCGGAGTCTCTGACAGCCGTCATTTCGTGATAGACATGCGCGGCATGTCCGCCGGAGAGATCGCATCGAGACTGGCTGACGGCGAAAACGCCGCGGACGGGGCGTACATTTCGGCGGTCTGCGAGGCCGGCCCGAGAAAGTCGGTCTTCGTGGACTGCACCGACGACCACGAACTCTACCGGCGTTATGAGGAACTCATGCGTTCCGGCATCAATGTGGTGACGTCCAACCGCCGTTCGCTGGCGGTTCCGTATGTCCAGTATGCCGCAATCAAGGCTGCGGCGCGGGAGAACGGGGCGTATTTCCGCTACGACACCACGGTCGGCAACGCCCTCCCGATACTTGAGTCCATCGCCGGCAGCGCGAACTGCAGCGACGGCATCGAATCCATAGAGGCGGTGATCTCGTGCACGCTCAACTATGTCATCACCGGTTATGACGGAGCCCGCAGCGACAGTCTCGCGACCCTTCTGCGCCGCGCACAGTCCGAGGGCCTGACCGAAAGCGACCCGAGAACCGATCTCGGAGGACGGGACGTGCTGCGCAAGCTGCTCATAATCGCCCGCGAGGCCGGAGTGCCGCTCGAAGAGCAGGATGTAGAGATCACTCCGATGCTCGGCCCCGAGTTCTTCGACTGCCCCCTTGACGAGTTCTATGCGAAACTCGCCGCCTACGAGCCCCGGTTTATCCAGCGCGAGGCGGAGCTTGACAATGCCGGTCTCCGTCAGCGCTTCATCGCCTCTCTGCGCCGTGACCCTTCGGCGAGGCTGGGCTACAAAGCCGAAATCAAGATGCGCACCGTGGGCATGGACAGCCCGTTCTACTGGATCAGTGGAACTGAGAACGTGACGGTCATACGCAGTGAATATTCTTCGCCGCTCGTGATCAAGGGCGCGGGAGAAGGCGTGCGTCTGGCGGCAACGGGCATAATCAAGGACATTCTGATGCAGTGATGGAGGAGTTTTTCAGGGAAATATTGTCGATCGATTCGACTTCCGGCAGCGAGAGAAGGCTCGCCGAGTGGCTTCTTTCTCACATCGAGGCTCCTCGCGCGGAAGCCATGGAGGTCGGAGACGGCACGCTCAACCTGCTTTTCAGCTGGGGAGAGCCGCGAGTCGTGTTCTGCACCCACATGGATACGGTTCCGCCTTATATCGCCCCCACGGAGGACGGGGATGTCGTGCGCGGCCGCGGCAGCTGCGACGCCAAGGGGCAGATATTCGCGATGTACGGCGCCTGCCGCAGGCTCGCGGCGCAGGGGCGGAGCGATTTCGGCCTGCTGCTGCTCAGCGGAGAGGAGACAGGTTCCTTCGGAGCCAAAGCCTTCGCGAAGACGGCTTTCCGGGCCCCGTATCTCGTGATAGGCGAGCCTACTGACAACTGCATGGTCAGCGCCTCCAAGGGTACGCGCTCCTTCGACCTGCATTTCTCCGGGAAAGCCTTCCATTCCGGCTATCCGGAGTGCGGCAGAAGCGCCGTGGAGATGTTCGTGGACTTCATGAACCGTCTTCATTCGGAAGAGTTTCCGGTCGATCCGCTGCTCGGCGAGACCACTTTCAACGTCGGTCTGCTGCGCAGCGACAATCCCCAGAACATCCTGAGCCCGGAGCTCGACTGCCGTCTGTACTTCCGCACGACCTTCGCCTCCGCCGCCCGAGTGGACGCTTTCATGTCGGCCTGTGCCGGTCCGGAACTGACGGTGTCGGCCCGCGGCGGCGACGAACCGGCCGAGTATCTGACTCTACCCGGATTCCGCACCAGGGCGGTGTCCTTCGGCAGTGACGCCCCGCATCTGACAAACTTCGGCCGCAGGATGATATGCGGCCCCGGCTCGATAAAGGTCGCCCACCGCGACGACGAGTGCGTGAGCCTCAAGGAAATAGACGAAGCGATAGAAATTTACACCAGAATATATGAAAGTTGTAATTAGCGGATACGGCAAGATGGGCCATATGGTCGAGTCCGTGCTTGAGCGGCACGGAATCGAACTCGCCTGCGCCTCCGAAGATGTTTGCACGGTGCCGGACGAGCTTGCCGCACAGTGCGTGTGCATAGATTTCACGACTCCTGAGGCGTTCAGGGCCAACTATCCCGAAATTGCCCGGAAATTCAAGGCCGCAGTGGTCGGCACCACAGGCTGGTATGACATACAGGACAAGGTGTTCGCCGAATTCGAAAAGAACGGCACCGCCCTGATATGGGCCTCAAACTTCTCCATCGGGGTCAACGCGTTCTTCGCGGCCGTGCAGCGCGCATGCGAAGTGCTCAAGGGTCACGGCTACACTCCCCATGTCGAGGAAATCCATCATATACACAAGCTTGACGCGCCCAGCGGAACCGCGAAAAGCGTGGCCGGCATCATCGAGTCCGCTTTGGGCGAGAAGCCGGAGATAGGCTCGCAGCGCATCGGAGAAGTCCCCGGAACGCATACCGCCGAGTTCCGGTCCGCTGTTGACAGACTTACCTTCACGCACGAGGCGTTCTCCCGCGAGGGCTTCGCCGAGGGTGCCGTGGCGGCGGCCATGATGACAGAAGGGCTGACCGGAGTACACGAATTCAAAGATCTTATATTATGAACAAACCATATTTCGAAGGTTGCGGCACCGCGCTGGTGACCCCCTTCACTGAAGACTATAAGGTCGATTATGACGCCTACGCCGCCAGCGTGGACCGGCTGGTGAAGGCCGGCGTTCATTTTCTGGTGCCATTGGCGACCACCGGCGAGACTCCGACCCTGAACGCCGAGGAGAAGAAGAAGCTTCTCCGGATTACGCGCGAGCGTGTAGGAGACATGCCCCTGCTTGCGGGCTGCGGTACCAATTCCCTTGACGGCACTCTCGCGAACATGGAGCTGCTGGAGGACTGCGGCGCCGATGCATGGCTCGTCGTGGTGCCCTACTACAACAAGCCCACGCAGGAAGGACAGTACCGCTATTTCAAGGCGGTCGCCGAAAACAGCACAAAGCCGATAGTAATCTACAATGTTCCCGGACGCACCGGCGCCAACATGGAGGCCGGCACGGTGATACGCCTTGCGGAGGATTGTCCGAAGATAGTCGGAATCAAGGAGGCTTCCGGCCGCTACGACCAGGTCAGCGAGATCATCCGTCGCGCGTCCGGGAGCTTTTCGGTGCTCAGCGGCGACGATGACATGACCCTCGCCTTCATGGCTACCGGAGGACAGGGCGTTATCAGCGTCGCTTCCAACGTCGCGCCGGCCGAGGTCAGTGCGATGTGCTCAGCGATGCTTGAAGGAGATCTGAAGACAGCCCGCGGACTTCACCACAGACTCTTCCCTCTGTTCAAGGGCTGCTTCGCGGAGTCCAATCCGGTGCCCGTCAAGGCCGCGATGTCTCTGCTCGGACTCATGACCGACAGGGTGAGGCTGCCGCTCTCCGAAGCGACGGAAGGCACGAAACAACTGATGTCCAAGATAATAGCTGAATTATGGAAATAAGCATAGAGAGATTCAATGAGGTGATTGCCGGTCTCGAAGCCGGAACGATACGCGTGGCGGAGAAGCACGGCGGAGCATGGCGGGTGAACCGCGAGGTGAAGGAAGTCATACTGGCCGGTTTCCGGCTTGGAAAGATTGCCGACATGTCGGAGGGGAAGTTCCCGTTCTTCGACAAGGACACCTTCCCCGTGCGCCGTTTCAGTGCCTCCGACGGGGTGCGCATAGTCCCTGGCGGAAGCAGCATCAGGCGCGGAGCATACGTCGCTCCCGGCGCCATAGTCATGCCTCCGTCCTATATCAATGTCGGCGCCTATGTAGGCGAGGGAACGATGGTCGACAGCCATGTGACCATAGGCTCGTGCGCTCAGGTCGGCAGCCATATCCATATTTCCGCCGCGACCCAGATAGGCGGAGTGCTGGAGCCCGCCGGAGCCATGCCCACGATCATAGAGGACGGTGCCTTCGTCGGCGGCAACTGCGGCATCTACGAGGGTACGATAGTCCGGGAGAAGGCCGTGATCGCCTCCGGGGTCATCATAACCTCGTCGACTCCGATCTTCGACTCCACCACCGGCGAATTCGTGGAGCGCAACTCCGACGGCAGGGTGGTCGTTCCCGCCGGCGCGGTCGTGGTGTCCGGCAGCCGCCCCATACGCAAGGGCGTTTCCGCCGGCTCCGGCGTCTGCCTCTACTGCCCCGTGATCGTCAAGTACCGCGACGACAAGACCTCCGGTTCGGTGATTCTGGAGGATCTGCTGCGCTAGGTTCGATTCAACGAATGAATGACGAAGTTTGAATACCCTTTTGTGGCATGAAGATATTGATAATTGAAGACGATCTCCGTGACACAATGCTTTTGGAACAGCTTTTGGCTGAAGTCGCGCCGGAATCAGAGGTAGCCGCCACTGCTGATTCCGTGGCTTCCGCTGTCAAGTTGTTCGAGAATCCGGATTTCTGTCCCGACCTGATATTGTCCGACATAGTGCTTGCAGACGGATTGAGCTTCTCGGTTTTCGAGCAGGTGAAAGCGGACATACCCGTCATTTTCATTACAGCGCATGATGAATACGCTGTAAGGGCGTTCGAATATGACGGCCTCGCCTATATTTTGAAACCGGCAACTGCGGATACTCTTCGCTCCGCCCTGTATAAATTGAGAAGACTTTCTGTTCTTTCGGTAATGCCGGTGATAGAACCTTTGATTTCCGGAATTTCTGAAGGTTCGCGAACGTGGCTTGAGCATATCCTCGTAGAAGGGTTCAACGAATATTTCCCTGTGGATGTTCCCCATGTCTGTCTGTTTGAAGTCGAACAGAAATCCACAAAAGTCTATCTTGACGACGGACGGACTGGTTTTGTGGACATAACCCTCAAGGAGCTTGAGAGTCGGCTCAATCCGGCGGAGTTCGTCAGGATATCTCGACAATGCTTGATCAGGCTTGACAAGGTACGGTCTTTCATGCGATTGAACGATGAGGAGTACGAGGTGTCCTTCTTCCCTCCACAAAATAGGACCGTGGTTCTTTCTGGAGTGAAATTCAGGGAAATCCGGCATATGTTCTGATTCCCGCTCGGCGTTCATTCCGTAAAAACCCCGCTTCAGCCTTCAAAATCGTCGGTTCAGTCCGATTCCTGAAACGGATGCCGCTATTATGCCTATCTTTGCGGCATGTAGTTTAGAACAAGGATGAAATTTTATGAAAAAGATTTTGATCGCTGTTCTTTCTGCGGGTGTTCTTGTTGTGTCATGTACTAAAGAAGCGCCCGAAGTCCTTCCGGAAGTTTCCGATGTCATGATTCTTCCTAACAAATTCATGGAATGAAGTTGACAGGTGTTTCCATTGAGCGTTTGTCTCTATGCATTTTCGGAGTCTTTTTCATAGCCGGGTGCTCAAAGACGGTGGAGGTTGTGGAGGATGACCCTTTGGCAAAATATTGCGGAGAGTATGTCTTGTACAGCGTGGTCGGAGAGCATTGTTATGATCTCAATGATGATGCTTCTGCATACCGTACATTGCTGGATGAATTTTCTCAGATAGCCGGGTATTACGAGCCGAATCATTTTGCGTCCGTGGAGAAATCCTTGAGAATCAGTAATAGTACGGAGCCGGCACTGACATTCAATGTCTGCCTGCCATATCCGAATTATATAGAAAAGGATGGCTCGTATGATGTCGCCGGCGTAGCTTATCTGGAACAGTCTATCAAGTTGTGGCAATATCAGCTTGACAACCCTTCAGAGAAAAGGTTCGTTCCGGGGTATGCTGATGAGTCAAACATATTTCTTTCGCACATCAATGAGATGTATATTTCCGAGTTTTCAGAAGACTCGTTTACGGTAAGGCTGGACTGTTTCATGTATTCGTTAGGGTTTGAATCCGTATATCCCAATGAAATAGTAGAGTATACATATGTAAGAAATCAGTAGTTGCCATCATAGAATACCATGGTGTCCAGAAAGACAATACTGTTGCTCGTCCCATTCTTTCTCGCCGTCCCTCTCGCGGCACAGAATATTGTTGTCAGCGGGTATGTGACCGACGTCGGAACCGGAGAGCCGCTGCTCGGAGCCGGAGTGACCTATGCGCCGGGAAAAGGCTGTGTGACCAATGACTATGGCCATTATGCGTTCTCTGCGCTGGCGGGAGAGCTGCGTCTCGAGTGTTCGTATCTCGGGTATGAACCGGAGTCGCTTGCCATCTCCGCCGTCCGGGATACCGTGCTGAACATAGCCCTCCGTCCCGAACCCTCTTCCCTGGAGGGGGCGGTGGTGAGCGCCTACACCGAGGCCGGCATTCATTCCCGCTACATGGGAACCCTGGAGATACAGCAGAACACGATAAGGAACACACCGGTGCCCCTCGGTGAGCCGGACATGCTCAAGACCGTGCAGATGATGCCCGGCGTGCAGGCTGGCAACGACGGCCTCTCCGGCGTGTATGTGCGTGGCGGCGGTCAGGACGAGACGCTCTTCCTGATGGATGGTGCGCCGATGTACAATGTATCTCATGTTCTGGGTCTTCTGTCGTCCTTCGCGCCGGAGGCGGTCAAGAAGCTCACACTCTACAAGGGGCCGTTCCCCGCAAGGTTCGGCGGCCGCGTTTCGGGCATAGTGGACGTCAGGACCAATGACGGCGACGTGCGCAGGACGAAGGGGTCCGTCAGCGTGGGCATGCTCACTGACCGCTTTCACATAGAAGGCCCTATAGTCAGGGACAGACTGACTTATTCCGTGTCTGCGCGTGCTCTCCATACCTTCATCGTCGGGCCGATACTGAAATGGAGCGGACTCGGCATGAACTATTGGTTCTACGACCTCAACGGCAAATTGAGCTGGCGCATGTCGCAGAATGACAGAATGTATCTTTCGGCGTATCTTGGAGACGACCGTTTCTGGTGCGAACTGCCGAATTCCGAGGGCTCGGAAAGCGAGATGAACTGGGGTGACAAGATCGTCTCGGCCCGCTGGACCCACAGTTTCGACGCGCCTCTGTTTCTGAATGTCTCCGCTTGGTGGACCAACTACCGCTATGCCTCCGAGTGGTCAGTGCTGTCCGGCGACGGTGAAAATGCAGTCCGGAAGAGGACGGACAGCCGCAACGGTTCCGCGATAATGGATATCGGTGGCACGGCTGATGTGGAGTGGCGCATCTCCGACGGTCACAGGCTTCGCGGAGGTGTCTCCCTGATCAGCCACCGCTACAATCCGAGAACCTATGTGCAAGTGAGCGCGGTGGACACCGGAGAGCAGCAGGCCTTCGAGAGCGGCATGAACACCGCAGGATGGGAGAATTCGCTGTATGTCGAGGATGACATGAGGTTCGGACGGTTCAATGCCGACCTTGGTCTGCGCGGGGTGCAGATGACAAGCGGGAGCGATGTCTTCTGGTCGCTTGAGCCGCGTGTGACGCTGGGAGCGGACTTCGGGAAAGGCTTCAGAGCCAAGCTGGCCGCCGGACGTAGCAGTCAGTATGTGCATCTGCTCTCATCTTCGATCAAAATACTTGCGGCTCCTTCCGACATGTGGGTGCCGGTCACCCGGAAGATCCGTCCCGTCACGAGTGACATAGTCTCTCTCGGAGCCTACTGGTCCGGACTGGAAGGCTGGGAATTTTCCGTGGAGGGCTATCTCAAGCATACCGACAATGTGATCGACTACAAGGACGGGGTGGCGACGGTGGCATCGCCTGACGGAAGTTTCGATGACCTCGTCTCGCTCGGAGAGGCGCGCTCCAAAGGTCTGGAACTCTATGTGCGCAAGACCTCCGGCAGGGCTACCGGCTGGTTGAGCTATACTCTTTCAAAGACGGACCGCCGCCACCCCGACGGTTCGGTAAACGCCGGGGACTGGTTCCCGGACACCTATGACCGCCGTCACAACCTTTCCCTGAGCTTCAACTATAAGTTCAACGAACGCATGGATCTTACCGCCACATGGATTTTCATGAGCGGCTCGACGGCGACAGTCCCCGAGAATACTACCGCCGCGCTGTGGCCGCACTACAATGACTTCTATGGCTCCTATCCGCATCCCATGCCGGAGATATCGTCAAGGAACAATTACCGTCTTCCTCCGACTCACCGTCTGAACCTGGGCTTCAACCTGCGCAAGCACGGACGGCATGGCGAGAATGTATGGACTTTCGGAATCTACAACGTGTACAACGCCCTCAATCCGAACCTCGTGTATATCCTTCCCGACGAGTCCTCCGGAGACATGTCGAGGTTCAAGCTGTATAAGATGACTTTCCTGCCGGTGCTGCCTTCCGTAAATTACACCTTCAATTTCTAGAAGCATGACGAAGAGTATTATAAGACTTTTGTCGCTCACGGCAGCGATGCTGGCCGTTTCCGGTTGCATTGAGGAGCTTTCTCCGGACTTCGGTTCCGAGCCGCAGCTGGTTCTGAATGCAGATCTGATGACCGGAAGGACTGAACATGCCGTCTACCTTACGGTCGGGACTCCGGAAGGACTTGTCGCCCCCGCTTCCGACTCCAGAATATTGTGCTATGTGAACGGAGAACTTGTGGCCGAGGATTCGCAGGGAGATGTGCAGGAGTATGAGGAGCAGTTTCTCGTGTTCGACATCTCCGCTGACTTCAAGGCCGGCGACCGGGTGAAGCTTGTGGCCGAGTCCGGAGACATGAGCGCGTATGCGGAAAATGTCTTCCCGGAACCCTGCGAGGTCTCCGTGGATTCAAGTTCGGTGCGCTCAGAGGTGGAAAACTGGATGCATACGGTGGATGGTGATTATGTAACCCTTCCGTACGGACGGGTATATTCGTTCAGAATGACTGTCAAGGATCTGCCGGGGAGAGGCACGAAGTTCCAGACCCTGCTTCCCGAGCTGTGGGTGCAGGTCGGCGATGACGCGCCCTCAAAATATATCGAGATGGCAGGCTCCGATTTCTACGATGAACACGACCCGGTGTTCGAGAACGTGTTCTCCCCCATACCGACGGATGTCGCAGTCGCTACGGGGCTGTCGTTCTCCATTCTGAATTATTCCAGGATTTTCTCCGACAGGCTTTTCAGCGGCGGCGAGTATTCGTTCGATTTCGACAGGGTCGTCGATCAGGGCGATATCTTCGGCAGGCGATATCCGTATCAGCAGCTGATCCGGTCTTATGTCAGATTCTCCGTCGCCACAGTCAACGATGCGGACTGGCAGTTCTATCAGTATATCAACAACTATACCGGCTCTTCCGAGCTTTCCGAGCCTGTAAGCACAGTCTCCAACGTGGTCGGCGGCTCGGGGTATGTTACTGCGCTGGGCATGAGCGACCTTGTCATGGAACTCAAGCCTCTCGACTGGAGTTTGCAATGATTATTAATATCGAAGGATCTTCCGAACTAGTCATGCTGGCTTGTTCTAATGTGATAATTCATTGATTTTTAGTGATATATTCGCCTCGGTTAAAATAAGCAGGTTTGAATCTGCTTATTTTAACCGAGGCGAAGGCTTTTATAATCCGAATGACTCCTTTGTGCGGTTCATGGTGTTTTCGCCGACAGTATATGCGTAACAGGCTGTCGGGATGAACTGCAACTGAAGACTGTCGATTTCCTTGCAGCCACATCTGCTGATGCTTGTCACCAAGGCATGGTCCATTTGGTTTTTCTCCATAAAGTATTTCAGAGAAGCCAGCTTCTCCGGATAGTCGAAATAATGGTCAGACCACTTTATTTCAACGGCCCAGGCGGTTTTTTGTCTGGCAATGTTCAATCCTACAAGGTCGACTTCTCCCTGGCGTTTCCCTACTTTCCAGTTCGCATATCGGAGAGAAACCCCATGCCGCGGGAACCATTGGGCAAAGACGGCGGATTCAACCATATTCCCTATTTCGTCATCGTGCTCGTTGATTGGCTGGAACAAGGCGCATCGCAGAGAAGGATTGGTTAGATATATTTTGAATTGAGTCTCTCTTTGGTATTGCTTTGCGGTGTCGTCAGTCCTTCGCACCTGCCTTATAAGAAAAGCAGCTTCAAGATAGGCAAGATATTTTCTTAAGGTTTCTTTCTTGACGCCTGATTCAGTCGACAGTCCTTCATAGGTGAATTGAGCTCCGGAATGGTAGGCGATCATCGTAAAAAGAGAATTGAGTTCCTGGACATCGCTGATACCATATAGGCTGGGGAGATCTCGCAGCAGGACCTTGTCAATGATGTCATGGCGGATGAACTGTCCCGGATTTTCCCTGATATTTTGCGAAAAAACGACTTCCGGGTATCCTCCATAATTGATATAGTCGATGAACATAGCGTTGAGCTTGTCCTG
>DVLC01000069.1 GCA_018715685.1 Candidatus Cryptobacteroides merdipullorum | reverse complement strand
AGCATCTCGGTGATCGTGATGTTGACGTCGATGGAGAGCAGCCTGGTCGCATATTCCTTGGCATAGTCGAGGCAGCGCAGGTCATAGTCCGAGAGGTCGAATCCGTTTTCGAGCTTTGACTTGGCGTTCTGCGCGTCGGCGTACAGGCGCACTCCGGCGTTCATGACCTGTGAATGGTCTTCCCGCGTCTTCTTGCCCTGCACGAGCTGCTTCAGACGGCTCAGCGAGCGGAACGGGTCGACTATGACCTTTCCGGAGTCGGAGTCGGCGCGCAGGAAAAGCTGTCCCTCGGTGATGTATCCGGTGTTGTCGGGAATGGCGTGCGTGATGTCTCCGTCGTTGAGAGTGGTCACCGCGATTATGGTTATTGAACCGCCGTCGGGCAGCTGCACGGCCTTCTCGTAGATTTTCGCGAGATCGGAGTAGAGCGAACCCGGCATGGAGTCCTTCGAGGGAATCTGGTCCATACGGTTGGACACGATCGACAGCGCGTCGGCGTAGAGTGTCATGTCCGTCAGCAGCACGAGCACCTTCTCGTTCTTGTCCACCGCGAAATACTCGGCGGCCGCGAGGGCCATGTCCGGAATCAGCAGACGCTCCACGGGAGGCTCCTCGGTGGTGTTCACGAAGGAGACAATCTTGTCAAGCGCGCCGGCGGACTCGAAGGCGTGGCGGAAGAACAGGTAGTCGTCGTTCGACAGACCCATTCCGCCGAGGATGATCTTGTCCACGTCGGCCCTGAGCGCCACATCGGCCATGACCTGGTTATAGGGCTGGTCGGGGTCGGCGAAGAAGGGAATCTTCTGTCCGGATACGATGGTGTTGTTCAGGTCGATGCCGGCGATTCCCGTCGGGATGATCTCGGAGGGCTGGCGGCGCTTGTACGGGTTCACGGATGGGCCGCCCACCTCGCGCTCCTCGCCTTCGATCTCGGGACCGCCGTCGATGGGCTTGCCGTAGGCGTTGAAGAAGCGTCCTGCGAGCTGGTCGCCCACGACGAGCGTCGGGGGAGCTCCGAGGAATGACACTTCGGCGTCCGTGGGTATGCCCTCGGTGCCCGAAAACACCTGCAGGGTCACCAGATCGCCCTTGGTCTTGACTATCTGTGCGAGCTTGCCGTTCACGGTCGCGAGCTCGTCGTTGGCAACTCCCCGGGCGTCAAGCGACACGGTCGCCTTGGTTATCGCCTGGAGATGCGTGTATGTTCTTTGATATGCTTTTGCTGCCATGTTCTATGAAAGGAGTTTGCTCAGCTGCTGCTGATAGTCTTTGAACTGTTCGCTGTCGAATTCAGAGTAGTTCATCTGACGCAGGATGTTGATGAGCTGCTTGAAGTAGTTGCGGCACTGTTCGAAGTCCTCGAATTCGAAGCTCCGGTCGCAGATGTCGAGAATCAGGTCAAGCATGAATTTCTGCCTGTCCATGGGACAGAGGGAGTCGACGTCGTCGAACGCGTCCTGCTGCAGGAAGGCGAAGTCGATGAGCTCCGACTTCCAGAAAGCCTCATGGTAACTCATGGGTACGCCGTCGTCGCCGAGAATGTTGATCTGGTCGGCCATCTCCTTTCCCCTGCGCACGATATTCTTGGCCTTGAGCACCTTGTCGACCCATCCCTTCTCGATTTTCTCGTTGAGATAGTCAATGATTTCAGGATACTCGAGGTATTTTGAATAAGAGTCGATCGGGCTCACGGCGGGGTAGCGCTTCTGGTCGGCGCGGTTCTGTTCGAGCGCATAGAAGCAGCGGGCGGCCTTCTTGGTCGATTCCGTCACCGGCTCCTTGAGGTTTCCTCCGGCGGGGGAGACGGTGCCTATGAAGGTGATCGCGCCGGTCAGCCCGTTGTTGAGCACGACCATTCCCGCGCGGGAATAGAAGGTGGCGATGATTGCCGAGAGGTCGACAGGGAAGGCGTCGGCTCCCGGAAGCTCCTCCATACGGTTGGACATCTCTCGCAGCGCCTGAGCCCAGCGGGAGGTCGAGTCAGCCAGCAGCAGGCAGCGCAGTCCCATCGCGCGGTAGTATTCGCAGATGGTCATCGCAGTGTAGACCGAAGCCTCGCGGGCGGCGACAGGCATGTTGGATGTGTTGCAGATGATGGTGGTACGTTCCATCAGATGCCTTCCGGTATGGGCGTCGATGAGTTCGGGGAATTCGGTGAAGATCTCCACGACCTCGTTGGCACGCTCTCCGCAGGCCGCCATCACGATCACGTCGGCTTCACCCTGCTTGGCGATTGCGTGCTGGAGCACGGTCTTGCCGCAGCCGAAAGGTCCGGGAATGAAGCCGGTTCCGCCCTCGGCTATGGGATCGAAGGTGTCGATCACTCGGACGCCGGTCTCCATGATTCTGCGGGGGCGGGGCTTTTCGCGATAGTTCTTGATGGCCACCTTGACGGGCCATTTCTGGGTCATCGTGACTTTCACGTCCTCTCCGGAAGCGTCGGTGAGCACGGCTATGACCTCGTCGATGTTGTAGTCTCCGGCGGGAGCCACCTCCTTGACGGTGTATTCTCCCTTGAAGGAGAAGGGCACCATGATCTTGTGGGGCAGCCAGCCTTCCTTGACTTCGCCGAGCCAGTCGGCGGCTATGACCTTGTCACCCGCTTTCGCGATGGGGGTGAAACTCCATAGCTTGTCGTGGCTGAGAGCCTCAGTGTATTCTCCTCTCTTGAGGAACACGCCCTCCATGGTCGTCAGGTCGTTCTGCAGTCCGTCGTAGATGCTGGACAGCAGTCCGGGGCCCAGTGTGACTTCGAGCATCCTGCCCAGGAATTCGACCTTGTCGCCGTTCCTGAGGCCTCGGGTGCTTTCGAAGACCTGGACTGAAGCCTTGTCGCCGTTGACCTTGATGACCTCGGCGAGAAGCTTGGTGCCGGACAGGTCGATGTGGCAGAGTTCGTTTTCGGCCACCGGACCGTCAACCGTCACCGTTACGAGGTTGGAGACAATGCCCGTTACCTTTCCTGTAGTCTTCATATCATGTTGTTTTTCTTGTTGTCGTATGTGGCTCGGATTTCTTCGACCAGCCTGCGGAAGAGGTCGTGGCCTGTGTCGGGATCGAGCTTGTCCCACCTGTCGATGATCTTGAGTTTGGCGATGAATCCGAGAATGGCCTCCATGTCAAAGACATCCATCACCGTTATCTCGTCGATTTTCCTCCACATCAGGTCGTCGAGCCCGCGCTCTCTCTTGAGGATGTCGTCCCCTTCAAGCACGGCCATGATCTCCTGACGGCCGTCGAACGCGGAGCCGTCCCAGCCTTCAGGGCTTACGGTGTCCATGCCTTCCGGCCTGCCGAGCGACCTGTTGAGATATTCGACCTTGATGTTGCGGAGATTGAGGTCATATTCGAAAAATTCCCGGATGAAGCGGTTCCTGTGATGCAGGGCTTCATGGTAGAACCCGGCGTCAAGATTGTCGGATTCGTAGCCGGAGAGCAGCAGGTCCACGAGCCCGTTGTCCTTCTCCGACAACTGCTCCCGTATGGACTGCACTATCTGCTCCGCTCCAGCATGCGCGCTTTTCGTCCGGACGGGTTGCAATGTCGGAAGGCTCGCGACGATATATTCGTAGTTGTTCATCCTAACCGAAAAGAATCTTTCTGGTCACGGGACGCAGATATTCGGCGATAAGCTCCTTGAATGTCTCGTCGGTGAGGCTGACGAACCAGCTGCCGTCCTTGGGGCCTATGGTGAATCCGCCCTGGATCTTCTTTGAGAATTCGGCTTTCACCTCCTTTCCGAGGGCCTTTCCGAGTTCTCCTGAAACCCATTTCTCGAGATCTTTCTTCATGGATGCAGGAAGCACGAGGCTGATGTCGGTGGCTTCGGAACTGCTGAACTTCTCAGCGACCGCACGGATTATCTCCTTGACGAAGTCCTTGTCCGCAAGCGCCTTGCTGACCTTGTCGGAAATCACTGCGTTCACGAGGAGATCCTCAATGTCCTTCCTTGTCGCCTGAAGGCTCTGCGCGGAAGCCATCCTGATGTCGGATTCGGCCTTCTCCTTCAGAGCCGCCGCCGTCTTTTCGGCTTCGGCCACCATCAGAGCCGCCTCTCTTTTGCCTGTAGCCCTGATCTTGTCGGCTTCGACACGTGCCTGGGCAAGCAGAAGCTCACCTTCTTCCTTTCCTTTGGACAGGCCTTCGTTGTACAGCTTGTCCGTTAGTTCCTGTAATTTGTTGGACATATTTCAGAATAGTGTTATTAGTCGGGTCCGCTTTCGTCTAAAGCACGGCTAATTTATGAAATTTTTGTACTAAATACAATCAATTTCATGCAAAAATTCAACAGGTCCGACGGTGATGACAAAACAGGCGGACCCGAAAGTCCGCCTGAACGACAGCTCCCTGACGGGAGCGGATTATGTGGCAGTGTGACTGCTATCCCAGGAATCCGAGCAGGATGCCTGCCGCGACCGCGGAGCCTATGACTCCTGCGACGTTCGGCGCCATCGCGTGCATGAGCAGATGGTTGGAGGGATCGGCTTCGAGCCCGACCATTTCAGACACGCGGGCTGAATCCGGCACGGCCGATACGCCTGCGTTCCCGATAAGGGGATTGATCTTGTTCTTCTCGTCCCTGATGAAGAGGTTCATCAGCTTCACGAAGAGCACGCCGCCTATCGTGGCTATCACGAATGAGATGAATCCGAGAAAGAATATCTTGATGGATGTCGACGTGAGGAACACGTCGGCCTGGGTGGACGCTCCGACGGTGAGACCGATAAGAGTGGTCACCACGTCGATGAGCGGGCCTCCGGCGGTTGTCGCGAGTCTTTTGGTCACTCCGCTTTCCTTGAGCAGGTTGCCGAAGAACAGCATGCCGAGCAGCGGAAGACCTGACGGGACTATGAACGCGGTGCAGATGAAACCTACGATGGGGAAGATGATCTTCTCCCGCTGGCTCACCGCGCGGGGCTTCTTCATCCTGATCAGACGTTCCTTCTTTGTGGTGAGCATCAGCATTATGGGCTTCTGGATCACCGGAACGAGAGCCATGTAGGAATAGGCGGACACTGCGATCGCTCCCAGCAGGTGCGGTGCAAGTTTGGAACTCAGGAAGATGGCCGTGGGGCCGTCAGCGCCTCCGATGATGCCTATCGCTCCGGCTTCGTTCGGCGCGAAGCCGAAAGTCAGGGCGAGCAGGTAGGCTCCGAATATGCCGAGTTGTGCGGCAGCGCCTATCAGAATCAGCCTGGGCTGCGAAATA
>DVLC01000007.1 GCA_018715685.1 Candidatus Cryptobacteroides merdipullorum | reverse complement strand
CACGGCAAGTACGAGTGGGTTTCAGTGCAGAGCATGGAGAAGGCCAGTGCCGTGATTCTCAACATCGTCAGCCTCTACGCCGAATAGCCGCCCGCCACTGACCCGGCCACCGCTTGGAAGTATTATCTCTCCTTGCGCAGCGACGCCCAGATCATATAGGCGCAGATAAGCGCCAGCGGAACTATGGCGACAAGCTGGGCTCCTGAAGCGTATGCGCCGGGGGCGACCGTATTCCAACCGTCCATATACCAGTCCACCTGGGCGAACTTCAATATGGCCGACAGCACTCCCATCAGCGCGCCGCCAGCGATGAATCCGCTGGCTATAAGCGTGCCCTTCTCCTGACGGGCGGCGTTCAGAGCCTTATCCTTGCTGCGCGTGCTCACGAACCAAGAAATCGCTCCGCCGAGCAGCAGAGGGAGGTTCAGGTCTATGGGTATGAACATGCCGAGACAGAACGCCAGCGCGGGCACTTTCAACAGAGTCAGAAGAATGGCTATGACGGCACCGATTCCATAGAGCAGCCAGGGTGCGTTGCCGCCGTTCATCATAGGCTGGATCACAGCGGCCATCGCGTTGGCCTGAGGCGCCACCAATGCACCCTCGCCCGAAAAGCCGAAAGTCTTGTTGAGCACGAGCATAACTCCGCCCACGGTTGCGGCGGCCACTGCCACGCCGACGAACTTCCACGCCTCCTGCTTGCGCGGGGTCGTGCCTATCCAGTAGCCTATCTTGAAGTCGGTGATAAGTCCGCCGGCAGTCGAAAGGGCCGTGCAGACAACTCCGCCGATGACCATGGCGGCAACCATTCCCGCATTGCCCTTGAGACCGGTGACCACGAGAACGAGAGCCGTGATGATCAGAGTCATGATGGTCATTCCGCTCACAGGGTTGGTGCCCACTATCGCTATCGCGTTGGCGGCGACGGTGGTGAACAGGAAAGAGATTACGGCCACTATGGCCAGACCTATCAGAGCCTGCCATACAGTATTCACCACTCCGCCCAGGGCGAAGAACGCGAAGACTGCCAGAAGGGAGATCGCAATGCCCCATACCACCTTGTTCATGGGTATGTCCTGCTGGGTGCGCTCGGTCTCGACCACCGCGGCACCGGGCTTTCTCCGGAACTCGCCAGCGGCAAGGCCGACGGCGCTCCTGATCACTCCCGCGCTCTTGATGATGCCGATAATTCCGGCGACGGCTATGCCTCCTATGCCTATGTGCCTTGCGTATTCGCTGAATATCCGGTCAGCCGACATCTCGGAGACCGTCTGCGTTATTCCTGTGCCCATGAGGTCGATGACCTGTCCGCCCCAGATGAGATTCAAGAGCGGGATTATCACGAACCACACGAGGAAGGAGCCGCAGCAGATCACGAACGCGTACTTGAGCCCCACGATATAGCCGAGACCCAGGACAGCCGCGCCGGTGTTGAGCTTGACGACGAGCTTGACCTTGTCGGCGACCACCTGGCCGAAATGCACGAAGGTGGTGCTGATCGTGTCGGCCCAGGCCCCGAAGGTGGCCACCACGAAGTCATAGACTCCGCCGATAAGGCCCGCTGTCAGCAGGGTTCTGGCGCTCTTTCCGCCACTCTCGCCGCTGACGAGCACCTGTGTGGTCGCGGTCGCTTCCGGGAAAGGATACTTCCCGTGCATGTCCTTGACGAAATACTTGCGGAAAGGTATGAGGAACAGAATGCCGAGGAAGCCGCCGAGCATGGAGCTCAGGAACATCTGCCAGAAATTCACCTCAAGACCGAGGATGTAGATCGCCGGCAGGGTGAATATCGCTCCGGCCACCACGACCCCGGAGCATGCTCCTATGCTCTGGATAATCACGTTCTGGCCAAGACCGCCCTTCTTGCCCAGAGCGCCGGTCATGCCCACGGCTATGATCGCTATGGGTATCGCGGCCTCGAACACCTGTCCGACCTTGAGCCCGAGATAGGCCGCGGCTGCCGAAAACAGAATGGTCATCAGCAGTCCGACGGTCACGGAATAGGGCGTGACCTCAAGAGGTTTCTCCTCGGGTTTCAGGAGGGGCCGGTAAACTTCCTCCTGCTTCAGCTCCCGGTGGGCGTTCTCCGGCAGGCTTAGATTTTTGTTCTCTTTCATCTCGTTCTTTCTGTTTTTCAAATCTTTCTATGTATTTCTGGAGCAGCCTGGCATCTCTTGCGGCCTGACGCTCGCGGATACGCGCCTGCCGTTCTTCCCTGCGCCTGATCCTGGCCGCCTTCCGCTCCTCCTTCGCGGCCGCCTTGGCCGCGTCACGGGCATCCAGTTCCGCCCAGCGGGCATCCCTCCGGGCTATGCGCATGGCACGGCGCAGTTCCCTGTCGCTCATATACTCCTCCTGCGGTTCCGAAGCGGCAAGACTGTCGGCCACAGCGAGGGAATCGCCCGAAGCCAGACTGTCAGACAGGGCAAGGGAATCCGCGGCCAGCACAAGGCTGTCGGATATCCCGACCGAATCCTCAGCCGCCTTTTCCGCTTCTTCGGCCTCCCTTCTTCGCTGTTCCGCGAGACGCTTCCGCCTCTCAGCGGCTTCAAGGCCGGAATACAGTTCGTCCATGAAACCGGCGAAAAAGCGTTCGGTCTGCACGAACGCCGGTCTTTGGATGGACTCGTAATGCCGGCGCTCCGAAGGCCGCACCTTCAGCGTGGTCACGTCTTCCGGGCTTGAAGGCCGCAGGTCAGGCTGCCAGTTGAAACCCTTGAGGCGGCTGTCCGCCGGAGGCAGCTGGACCACGGGGTAGGCGTCGCTCTTCGGCGCATCGAAATAGTATACCGTCTCGAGTTCGCCCTCCTTGAAAGTGGCTGAAAGCATGGTGCTCTCGACCTTGTTGACCGTGGCTATCTCGTCGTTCTCCTCAAGATAGAAGAGCGCGGACACTCCGCCGAGAGCGTCAAAACGACGCAGGGCGGCATCGTCGTCAAAATAGGCCATGACCTCCGAACTTCTGATCTGGTCGTAGTGGAGAGTGTCCTCCTCGACTGAAATGAAGGCGTTGGACATAAGATTCGCCCTGTCGGCGGCATTGTTGCGGATCAGTACGAAAAGACTGTCGGAGGTATACTGCCGCTTCAATTCGTTCCAGACGATAGGATTCTTGTAGAAACGCGCGATGGAATCCAGCTCGCAGAAGCGCACTGAATCGCTGAGAACCTGCATATCCCTGCGGAATATGCGGACATTGCCCACTCCTGTCAGATAACCTATCCGGGTCGTGTCCAATGGTGCCGCAAGAGAGTCCGCGACAGCCAGCGAGTCCGAAGCGGCGGACAAAGAATCCAAACCGACGGCCAAAGAATCAGGACCGGATGGCAATGAGTCAGTTCCGAACGACAATGAATCCGTGACGGCGGCAAGCGAGTCGGAGCCGGCAATCAGCGAATCCGAAACCGCCGCAAGCGCCGAATCCGCGGCTGAATGCAGGGAATCGGCGGCTGACGCCAGAGAATCCGCCGGGACAGCAAGAGAATCGGCTACGGCCGCCAAGGAATCGGCGCCGACGTCAAGTGAATCGGAGGGAGACGGAGAATCGGGAGGAGACGGCACGGCGGACTTGTCCGCAGCCTGCTTTCCCGACTGCGTCTGAGACGACATCCTGCCGAAGCCCATGGCTTCGTTTCTCTCCCGTTCAGCCTCGGCCTTCGCCGCAGCGGCCTCTTCCGCGGCCCTTTTCCTGTAGTCCGACACCGGGTCGCCAAGTATGATCTTCAGCCTCTCGGCCGCAAGTTCCGTCTCCTGCTTCGGAATATCGCAATACCTGACCGTATGATATACCAGAGTGTCCGCTCCGAACCAGGTGGTGTCTATCTGGCCTTCCTCATTCTCGGCCCAGAGAGCCACGGCCGCCTGCTTGCGCAGGGTCACACGCGACAGCGAATCCTCATAGAACAGATAGTCCGACACGGCGGACACGTTCCTCGTGGTGTCCTGCAGCTGAGCGGACCCCAGCATCAGCACGTCGCCGGGGATGCGATAGTAGTAAAGAGAGTCACTCCAGCTCTCCTGCTCCTCCGAGAGGGCATGGACGTCACCCTCGAAGAAGAAAATCTCCGGCCGGCTTTCGTACCATCCTCCGTCGGCGGACAGCATGTTGCCTTCGTTCCAGAAATCTATATAGGACGTGAACCATGCCTTCTCCGCGGCCGAATCATATTCGAGCGAGGTGGTCTTGACGAACACGGAGTCGGTGAACATGTTGACATTGCCGTCGAAGAAGAACAGTTCCTTCGCATTGAAATATTTTCCTTTGTCGCTCTCGATTATCTGGCCGTTCTCGCTCTTCATCGAAGCTCCTCCGGAAAATACGGCCACACTGTCTCGGGTGTTGTAGTCGAGGATTTTCGTCCGAAGTATATTGTCCTGCTTGTTGCGCAGCTGCACCACCGCGCCGCGGAACTGGGCGAGGTCGTCATCAATCAGGTAGTCGAGTTTCTCGCTGGTGAGCTCAGTCTCTCCCTGCAGCATCCTGACGTTGCCTATGCACTTGATGATGCTGCTGTCCATATGCCACATGGAGCTGTCGCTGATGAGATAGGTGCCGTTGTGAAGGAAGGTGGCGCCCATCGCCTTGCGCACCAGGCCCTCGGAAGTCTCCTGCTGCTCTATGAACTTGGCGCTGATGAGCCGGACAAGCGAATCCGCCTGCTCAGACTCATTCTGAGCAGACAGCGTGGAAAATGCGGACAGCAGCAGTGCCGCCGCGAGAATCAGTCGTCCTTTCTGACCTTTTGCGCCCATCCTTCGCGGGAGAAGTCACAATCCCCGAACAGAGGATCGATCACTATGTATGTACTGTCAAGCTTCTCGTCTATGAACCCGTCGATAGCCTCCATCTGCTTCATCTGCACCACGAGATTCAGAAGGTCGGTGTAGTCCGATTCGAAATTGGCCGTATGCGCGGGAACTATCTTGTCAAGCCGTATGATCTTGTAGACCAGGTTGCCGTCCCTGCCTTCATTGTCAAGCGAGGCTATGGGCTGGGACACCTCACCAACCTCGAGATCCTTGACTGCCTCGTAGTCCTGAGGCTTCAGCTGGTCGATTTCGAAATACGAAGAACCGGTGTTGGGGTCGGCCATCTGGCCGCCGTTGGTGCGCGTCGCGGGATCTTCGGAATAGAAGCGCGCCGCGAGGTCGAAGGTCATCACGCTGTCGACGACTATCATCGTGCGAAGACTGTCAAGGCGCTCGAACGCCTTGTCCTGGTCTTCCTGGGTGTAGTGCGGCTTTATCAGAATATGCCGGGCGTTGAACATGTCGCCGTTCTTCTCAAGCACCTCTATGATATGGAATCCGTCAGGAGTTTCGACTATCTGGGAGATGGTGCCGGGCTTCAGCGACATCGCCGCGTCGGAGAACGCCGGCCAGAAAATCGACTTGGACGCCATTCCGAGCTCACCGCCCTTCATGGCGCTGCCGGGATCCTCGGAATACAGTCTCGCGAGGGTCGCGAACTTCTCGCCGTTGATGATACGCTCGCGCAGTGAGAGCAGGCGCTCCTTCACGGCAAGCGCGGCGGCCTCCCGGTCGGGATAGACACATATCTGGCTCATCTGGTATTTCATGGGGATGACCGGAAGAGAGGAGACGTCGGCCGTGTCGAGATACTGTTTCACATCATAGGGCGTAAGCTCCGGAATCTTCGAGGCTATCTGCTGCTGTTCTTTCTGGGTGAGGCTCTGCTCCTCGAGCTGCGCCTGCCATTCCTGACGCAACCTGTACAGAGGCATGCCGAAGTATTCCTCAACCTGTGCGTCTCCGCCCAGCGCGGTGCGCACCTGGTCGAGCCGCTGCGTGAGCGAAGCCGCCACCATGTCGCTGTCGACCGTCAGCGAATCCACCCTCGCCTGCATCAGGAAGAGCTTGGACTCCATCATCCTTTCGAGCAGTTCGCAGCGGATGTTCTTGTCGGAGGAATACCCCTGGGCGTTGAGCATCTGCACTTCGGACTCAAGGTCGGAAAGGCGTATCATTTCGTTGCCGACCACCGCTATCGACTTGTCCACCACGCCGCCGTATCTCTGCGCGGAAAGCGGAAGACTCATCACCGAGAATGCAATCAAAAGGAAAAGCTTGAGATTTCTGTTCATTTCAGTAGATTACTAATTGTTTGCTGTCAAGCGCGCCTTCAAGCAAGTCGCGTTCCAAAGACGCCATCAGCTCGTGTTTTCTGTTGCTCAGGATAATGTCTCGGATGGCCGGCGAGCAGTACTCCAGCGGCGCCGTTCCCGAATTGATCATGTCGCAGACATATGCGGCGAGAATGTCACCGCGGCCCTCCGGCTCAATAACTATCATGTCCTCGTCCATTGCGTCCAGCATCTCCTCGACCGTGACTCCGAAATATCGGGAGAGTTCCCCGGCATCCATCCACGAATCCGAATTGTCGAAATATCTGAGCGCCGATTTTCCCGCGAGCGAATCCGCCAGCTCCAGTTCGTCATATTCGTCGGAGGACATCAGGCGCAGAATCTCGTCCTTGTCGGGAGAGTCCTTCATCACATCCACGAAGCGGAGCTTGAGCAGCGGACGCGAAAGCTCGAAATCCTCCTGATTGGCAAGGTAATATTCACGGATCTGCGCATCGGTTATCAGCGTGTCGAGGCGGTCGTTGAGATAGCGCTGCTCGTAACGGTATCTGACAAGCGAGCGCCTGTAGGACTCCAGCTCGTCGGACACGTCGATCTCGGACTTGGACAGCTGCTCCTCTGCAACCTTCATGTAGAGCCTGTCCATCGCCCACAGTCGGATGTACTTTTCGGCGATCCCCGCGCTGTCTTCCGGAGAAATCATGTCGGGAATCATACTCTCTACCTCCGAGCGGTACAGTTTCTCCCTGCCGACCTTCGCCACGGGCTGATCGTCATGGACCAGCGACGAAGCGACATCGCAGGAAAGCGGCGTCAGGAGAAGGAAAGCGGCCGCAAGGAGATATGGAAAAGTCCGCATGTCGGCAAAATTACTAATAATCCGTCAATTCTCAGCGGCGAGCGCGGCTATAATTCTGTCCACGAGGGGGCTGACCGACCACACGGAAGCGGTCACGTTATTGGTCAGCAGGGAGAATACGACAGTCTCCCCTCCTTCCTCCGACGGAAGAATGTATCCGCTGTAGCAGAGGATGCCGTTCATCGAGCCGCTTTTGATGCGGATGCGGCTTCTGAAAGCGTCGCTCTCGCGGGGGAACTTGTATTCGAGGGTGCCGCGCGTCCCCGGGGCGGGGAGCGAATTCAGATAGGCCCCGAACACGGGCTCGTCCATCATATGCAGCAGGAAATCGACGAAGAATCCCGCGGACACATAGTTCTTGCGGGACAGACCGCTGCCGTCGACCAGCCGGCACCGTCCGTCGACAGGCAGGCCCATGGAGTGCAGCAGGCTTTCCTCCGCCTCGATGCAGCCGTCTCCGAGGCACGAATATCCCGACTTGAGCGCCGTCATCCGGAGAAGGGTCTCGGCAAAGAAATTGTCGCTTTCACGGTTCGTCTCCGCGGCGATCGAGCCCAGCTTGACGGAATACGTGCTTCCTATCATATTGAGCTCACTGCGGGAGGCCGCCTCGACCCCGCTGTCGCCGTAACCAGGACTGAGCCTGATCCTGCCTTCGGACGATATGTCCGCACATCCGCCGCTCACCTCGAATCCGCACGACTTGAGATATTCCAGGAAGTACCATGCGCAGGTGTAGGCGCCGAAGCGGTTGGAGCCTTCGAAAGTATAGCCCTTCCTGTCGCAGGGGAACGAGCCTCCGAACTCGCCGAGCGCGGCGAGCGGGGTGTTCACATAGTAGACCGTGTTGGCGGTTCTCGGAGCGCCGGTGACAGCGCTGACGGAATATTTCATCCAGGGGGTTTCGGGATATTTCGGCCTTATGACAGGTTTCTCACCGGGGGCGGAGCCCGGAGTTATCAGGAAGTTCTGGGCGTTCTCGAAGAAGTTCAGGCCGGTGGGGCCGACTCCGTAGTTGGTGCCGAGGTCATCGTATGACCAGCCCAGATTCTCGGGCGTCGGAGTGTCGAAAAGACGCGAATCACCTATTATGCGGCCTTCAATGCGGTCTATCCCGGCGTCTCTGAGCAGATCCAGCCAGTCGGAGAACAGAGCGTCGGAAGGTTCGGCCACCGCGGCGCGGGAACCCGTGGTGGGGTCGCCGCCGCCGACAATGTAGAGGTCTCCTTTCAGCGTGCCGCCGACAAGCTCTCCGTCATATCCCAACCCCGTCTCAAAGCGGAAATCCTCGCCGAGAGCCTTTAGGGCGAGGCCCGTGGTTATGAGCTTCACATTCGAAGCCGGAACCAGTTTGAGACCGGAATTGAATGTCACGAGAGTGTCTCCACCGGACGTGACAGCCAGGAGGCCGACCGCGGAGGACGAAAGGGCCTCCCGCGAACACACTTCCTCGACCACCTCGTTCAGGGACGGCCTGACATCAGCAGTCGCGCCCCATCCGGAAAGAAGAAGCGCGACTGCCGTAAAGACTGTATGGCTGCTCATTTGACGGCCTCTTTCACCGCGGCGCTGAGCTTTTCGTAAAGAGCGTCAGTCCTGGAGACAATCTCCTTGCGGAGCTCACTGTAATAGGCCCTCTTGTTCTCGGCCTTGGTGTATACCTTGTCCCTGAGCTCGTTATAGAGGCTCACAGCCTCTTCCATGAGTTCGGCTACAGTTCCGTCGGAAACCTTGGCGTTGGAAGTCGCAACTACCGAGCAGTCCTCAAGGAATGCTCCGAGCACATATTCGATGTCTTTCTTGATACCCCTTAAATTCATGGCTTTGAATGTTTATATAACTTGGCAAATATAAGGATTTTTTCTCACTTGCCGAAATACCAGGGCTGCCGCGCCGCGCTCACCGCTCCGAGACCCGCGTCGACATGTCCGAGTATGCGTCTCACGGCTATGGGCGTCCTGCCGTAGGAATCCGGAAGCCCGGCCTTAAGGGAATTGACACGCACGAGCTGGGAGGAGTGGATGATGCGCCCTCCTCCGATGTACATGGCCACATGCGTGACGGATGCGATGCTTCCGTCCTGCCGGAGCGAGCCGAAGAAAACAAGGTCGCCCGGTTCCATCTCCGCAAGGTCGAACGGAATTTCCACGCCGCACCATATCTGCTCTCTGGCGTTGCGCGGCAGGACTATCCCGTTCATCATATAGACGAACTTCGTGAACCCGCTGCAGTCGAAATGCTTGACGGTGTTGCCACCCCAGAGGTAAGGGACTCCGATGAACCTGCGCGCGAACCCGGTCAGGCTCTCCCCGTCGGCCCGGCGGGTGTCCGCCCAGCGCCCAAGATCCTCGACCTCCCCGCCACGCACCCAGCCCTCGCGACCGGAAGGCAGGAGAACCGCAGTCCAGGAGCCGCAGTCGGCGCGCGGCGAATCCCTGACTATATCCCCCATGATGAAATCGCAGATCCTGGCAGACGACTCCCGGGGTTCCTCATAGACATGAGTGTACTCGGCGACGCATATCAGTTTCGGAGCCGCGACATACTCGTCCTTCTCGGCCTCCGTCATCGGGGTCAGCGAAAGCTCGTTGGTCCAGCAGTCTCGGTAGTCGGGGGCGTTGACCCGCAGCCAGTATCTGTCCTTCCCCGTCACCTCGAGGACGGTGCCCATCAGGCATTGTGTCTCATTGCCGGACTCGTAGTCGGGGCGCGCCCTCATGAAGCACGACGACACGTTGACCACGGCCCATTCTGTTTCCTGCGGGAACGCCGGCACGGAGGCGGCGAGCAGCAGCAGGACTGCGAATATCTTCTTCATGGCTGCAAATATAGATTTATCGGATGTTCGGAACAAAAAAAATGACAGACGTTTCTGTCTGTCATTGAATGTTTTCAGCGGTGTAGCGAGAGTGGGGCATGATCCCACGACCTCCGGATTATGAATCCGACGCTCTAACCAGCTGAGCTACCTCGCCTCATAACCCCCGAAGGGGCAGTTGAGATAGAAGGATTCGAACCCTCACTGACAGAGCCAGAATCTGTAGTGCTACCATTACACCATATCTCAATGAGTTCCCGCGCTGAAACGGGACTGCAAATGTACAATAGTTTTATAAAATTGCAAAAAAATTCGAGGCGCTTTCGCCAAATTTTCACAGATTACCGCCAATTGCGGCTCACGAGCACCGTCGCCCAGACCTCGCAGCCCTCTTTTCTGCCCACGAATCCGAGTTTTTCGGTGGTGGTCGCCTTGACGCTCACCCGGGAGACCTCCACGCCCATCACCTCCGCGAGTGAGGCCCGCATGCGCTGGATATAAGGAGCTATCTTCGGGGCCTGCAGGGCTATGGTGACATCGGCGTTGCCGAGCTCCCAGCCTTCCGAGCGCACGAGCTCCATGACCCGCGAAAGCAGTATGCGGCTGTCGATGCCGGCGAACTCCTCCGAAGTGTCCGGAAACAGATGTCCTATGTCGCCGAGAGCCAGCGAGCCGAGCAGCGCGTCGCAGAGCGCATGAATCGCCACATCTCCGTCGGAATGGGCGACAAAGCCGCAGTTTCCGTCCACCCTGACACCGCAGAGCACCATAGGCAGCCCTTCGGCAATCCTGTGGACATCATATCCCTGTCCTGTTCTGAATTCCATGCGCGAATGTAAATAAAATTCGCTAAATTTGTCGGATATGGGAATGTTTAATTTTTTCGGTGACAACGAGCACCGGGTATTCAACTATAAGCCTATCTACTACGATCCCGAAGAAGAGGAGCGCAAGCGCAAGTTCGGCGCCGTCGACGGAACTCTCGAAAAGGAGAAGAAGGAAGGGACATACGTGCCCGGCAGCTACATAAAAGGTTCGATGCGGGACGGACACTACCAGCGCACGAAGGCTCACATGCGCAAGACGCAGGTCATCATAGGCATAGTCACGATGCTGCTGATATGCGCCGTGCTCTGGTTCATCGCCAAGTTCTACTCCCTGCTTTAGAAGATGGGCGGACTCAAGGTTCTTCCCGCGCAGATCGCCAACATGATTGCCGCGGGAGAAGTCGTCCAGCGTCCCGCCTCCGTGGTCAAGGAACTCATGGAGAACGCGGTCGACGCCGGAGCGACACAGATTTCCGTGATCGTCACCGATGCCGGCCGCACCCTGATACAGGTCATAGACAACGGCTGCGGCATGAGCCCGGCCGACGCCGTGCTGTGCTTCGAGAGGCATGCCACTTCGAAGATAGCCACGGCCGAAGACCTCGGCGAGATCATGACCTACGGCTTCAGAGGCGAGGCGCTCGCAAGCATCGCCGCCGTCGCCGAAGTCACGCTCCGCACCAGACGGACGGGAGACGAAACCGCCGTGGAAGTCCGGACCGGAGGCGAATCGAAGACCCGCACGTCCTCCGTAGCCGCGCCTGTCGGTTCCAGTTTCGCAGTGCGCAACCTTTTCTACAATACTCCGGCGAGGCGCAAGTTCCTCAAGTCCGACAATGTGGAGCTCAAGCATATAATAGAGGAGTTCACCAGAATCGCGGTAACGAGGCCGGAAATCGGCTTCACCCTCAACAGCGGAGGCCGCGACCTCTTCGTGCTGAAAAAAGCTAAATCCAGAAAATTCAGGATCCAGGATCTCCTCGGGGGCGGCATAAGTTCCGAACTGGTGGATATCTCGGCCGAGACCTCCGTGGTGAGCCTGCAAGGCTACATAGGCCGGCCTGACACTGCCCGGAAGACGCTCGGAAACCAGTTCCTGTTCGTGAACGGCCGTTACTTCCGTAGCGCCTATCTCCACAAGGCGGTGATGAAGGCCTACGAAGACCTGATTCCTGACGGCGTGACCCCGTCATACTTCATTTTCCTCGAAGCCGATCCGCACAGCGTCGATGTCAACATACATCCTGCGAAGACCGAGGTCAAATTCGAGGACGACAGCGTGATATTCCAGGTGCTGTACGCCTGCATCAGGGAAAGCCTCGGCAGGAACAGCTTCGGGGCGAGCATAGACTTCGACACCTCCGGAGCCCCGGAACTGCCGCAGCTGGGAAGGAATTTCGAGCAGTACGCGGGGCTGAAGGCACCTGAAATAGGCTCCGATCCCGATTACGACCCTTTCAGAAGCAGCGACCCCCTGAAAGTCCCCAACTACGGATTCTCCGAGCAGGGCGAATCCTCACAGGACGACGGCCGCCAGCAGGCGAGAGGCTATTCCTCGTACATCGACAGAAGAGACGACTACGGCAAGCTGTTCGACGACAATTCGGCCACCGCGAGCCGCACTCTGACCGTTCACGGGAAATACATACTCACTCCCGCCGCCTCCGGAATCATGGCGGTGCATGTCTCGCGGGCCCGCGAACGCATATTCTATGACCGGAACCTGCGCCTGTTGAAAGACCGGTCACATGTCACGCAAACCGCGATGTTTCCGGTGCAGGTCAGGGTCGGAACAGCGCAGCGCCTGCTTTTCGACGACAATGCGGAGATGCTGGGACGGCTCGGATTCGACATCTCGCCTTTCGGCAACGACACCGTGGTCGTCAACGGAGTTCCCGAAGGATTCAGCTGCGAGAGCGGCAAAGTCGAGAAGCTTGTCACTGACATAATGTACATTTTGTCAGAGGACGCCGGAGGCCTTCCGGACATCATGGAGCAGCGCATAGCCGGCAAAATCGCGGTCCTGGAGGCGGCAGGAGCACCCGCGCTGACTTCCGCGGCCGAGGCGGGGCGCATCATTGACACGCTTTTTGCATGCGAGAACCCCGAACTTTCGCCGAGGGGTCACCGCATACTGTGCATAATCCCGCTCGGAGACATCGACAAATTATTCTGAAACGACATTTAGACAAAAGAAAATGCCTTATTACTACGGGAATTACGGTGGCGGAAACACCGGCGGTTTTCTCAGGGGCACTCCGCCTGTGACCAGAAACCTCATAATCATCAACATCATAGTCTTCATCGCGTATCTCATAAACCGTGAGTTCATGACGGCGGAGTTCGCGCTGTTCTATCCCACCTCCAGATATTTCCACTGGTGGCAGGTGCTGACCCACATGTTCATGCACGGGGGATTCTGGCACATCCTGTTCAACATGTACACGCTCTGGCTGTTCGGCAGCGTGGTGGAGAACATCATAGGCTCGAAGAAATTCGTGCTGTTCTATTTCGTATGCGGTCTCGGCGCGGCAGCCCTGCACACGGGAGTCGAGTACCTCCAGATGCAGTCCTTCATGGAAGGGGCCGCCCTCGGCGACAGCGTGGCCATGCAGAACATCAGCATGATCAAGCTCACCCCTACGGTAGGCGCCTCCGGTGCGATCTACGGCGTGCTGATAGCTTACGCGATGCTCTTCCCCTCATCGAAGATGACCCTGCTCTTCCCGCCCGTGACCCTGAGCGCCAAATGGATGGTGATTGTGTTCGCCGCAATCGAGCTGCTCACCGGAATGACGGGAACGGTGACCGGAGTCGCCCATTTCGCCCATCTGGGAGGCATGCTGATAGGCTGGCTGATGATCCTGATCTGGAGAAGACGCGGCAAGTTGTTCGATAAAAACAGTTTCTGATGGATACAAAGAAAACAATCGAAGAGGCTGTCGCCGTATTGCGCGACGGCGGAGTCATTCTCTACCCCACCGACACCGTATGGGGGATAGGCTGCGACGCCTGCAACGAGAAGGCGGTGGAGAAGGTGTTCGAAATCAAGCGCAGGCCGGGAGCGAAGTCGCTGATCGTGCTTGCGGCCGACCTCGACATGGTGGCGAAATATGTGAAGGAGATTCCTTCGGTGGCCGTCGATCTCGTGGAGGTCAATGACGCTCCGATGACCATAATCTACCCCGGAGCCCAGTATCTCGCGCCCAATGTGGCCGCCGAGGACGGGTCGGTGGGCATACGCATACCCCTGGTGTCCGAGGATTCTCCCGAGACTGACGGCGGAGCCTTCTGCCGCGAACTGGTGCGCAGGCTGCGCAGGCCGATAACGAGCACCTCTGCGAATGTCTCCGGACAGCCGTCGCCGCTGTCGTTCGACGAGATTCCCGAGGAAGTTCTTTCCGCAGTCGACTATGTCGTGCCCAGAAGCTTCGGCCGCACCGCCACGGGACGCGCCTCTCAGATAATCAAGCTCGGCCTCAAGGGCGAGGTGGAGGTAATAAGGCCATAGGCTGGCTGGCGATTATTTAAGTTTCGCGATTATCGCGACAGGATTTCCGTCAGGCTCGTACGACGGGAACAGGTGTTCCGTATATGGCCGGCCATCCTCATCGAAGAATGCACTTTCAGGAAGGATCATGCATATTGTATCCGTCGAGTAGCCGAAGTATATGTCCCTCAGGCTGACCGGAGGGATGTCATCGTCAATTATGACGCTCGTGAACTGACGGGATTCGCCGCTGCGCTTGTCATAAAGATTGCCTTGAAGCGGAGAATCGGCATCGGTCGTGCTGAAAGTGAAGAAAATCTGCCTGTCGCTTTCCTGATACCTGCTGAATCCACGGTTGTAGCCGTTCGCATTGATGTCCTCAAGCAGGTCGATTATCGAGCCGAAACGCCTGTCCCAGTATCCTTCAGGAGGGTTCTTCCCGAGCAAGTCAAAGCTGTAGCGGACATCCGCCGTTCCTTTGTCGAGATCGAGGCTATAGACCTCGTTGCTCAGTTCTTCATAGTAGATCACGTCCTCCCCGTACAGCGCGAAACAATTAGGAAACATGAACTGACGGTACGAGAAGCGGTTCTCATTCACCGGCTGAAAAGAAGTCTCCGGCTCGAAGGACTCGGCATCGAACACATTGAAAAGGTCTCCTGGATTCTGATATCCGGATGTTATCACAAGCCGGCCGTCACGGGCAAAGACAGAGCCGGCAAACCAGTCCAGCCGCATTTCCCTGACGAACTCCCCGTCGACGGAATACTTGACCAGTTTCCTGTTCCAGTCAAGAATGTAGACATATCCGTCAGCGACATAGAAGCTGTTGATATTCGCGTATTCCCCGGGGCCGCGGCCACGATGGCCGACGGAACGGATAAAATCTCCGTCCATCGAATATTCGACAATAGTGCTGTTCGTATTCAGGAAAATCTTTCCTTCCGCGACGACGGACTGATAGACATTCGCCACAGGTGCCGATTCCGCGAACCGGAGCGGGACGAAGCTGATTTCATCATAGATCTCGTCAAGTCTGACTTCTCCGACGAAATTCTTCTCTATTCTTATTTCCGCGTCATTCCGCGGCGAGCAGGCGACGACGAGGACGAACATCGCCGGCATCATGGAGACGGCTCGGCATATTCCAGGGATTGTCATGGTCAAAACAGCTTCTAATTTAAGTATATCGCGAATATCGTTTTTTTTTCTGACTTTGGCAATGCGTCACCCTACTCGGTCGTACCCTGGGCAAGAAGTTCCAACAATGGTTTGATAGCCTCCTGCTGTGGCGTTGTGAACAGGGTTTCGGTATAGATCGGCCCCGTCACGGAATTCCGGCTCGACTAAAATCCGATTGTGCGGCAATATCCGCTATTGCTCTGACAATCAGCACATTGAATCTTAAGGCCACACACGCAGCTGGGACCCGAAGTCCTATGCGTGTGCGGGGAGAAGTCTGACTCAATTGACAATCAATAATTTGGCGCTTCGTGCCGCACACGCAAATTTTTGGTTGAGCCAAAGCCTACCGGCGGGCCGCAGACCGGCGGATCTGGGCAATGTCGTTCCGGCGGATCTGGAGATCAGCCGGAACAGGGCGGAACAGGAAGGCCGATCTGGGAGCTTCGCGCGAGTTTAAAAGCTTGATTGACAATCAGTTCTGAAAATATATTGCTCCCAAGTCGGTATTTTTGTGGCGACTTGGGAGCAATATGTTCCGAATAATCGGCCATACAGGCCCCTACAGGGCCGATTTCGCAAAACTTATCGCTCGCAAGTATTTGTTGTCTCGTTCCCGGGTTTTTGTTGTCCGTTGCCGCGAGGGAGACTTTCCACAAAGCCACCGCCTCCCGGGTGGCAAGTTGCGGCTTTCACGGCCGTCAAACGGCATCAATCGCCTATAACAGAAAAGTACACCGCTGCGACGGCGGCGAGGGCGGCTGTCTCGGTTCGCAGGCGGCTCTCTCCAATGGAGACGGGAATCCAGCCGCTTTCCATCGCCAATGTCACCTCGTCATCGGAGAAATCGCCTTCCGGGCCGATCAACACCGTAACAGGGGTTCCTGGTTCGGCCTCACGAATCACTTCCATGATGGTCTTCCTGCCGCCTTCGGGCTCGAAACAGCAGCAGACAAGTTTCAATTCCGACCCGACAGTGCCAGAACCGTGAGCGATGCCGGCACCGTCCGAAGCACAGGTGCAGGAATGCGACTTCAAAAACTCTCTGACACTGACGAGCTCTCCAAGAGCGGGGATTCTCGCCTTGAGCGACTGCTTTGTCGCGGACAACAGGATGCGCCTCAACCTCTCCGTCTTGAGCACCTTCCGCTCGGAATGATCTCCGACAAGCGGGATTATCGCATCCACGCCGAACTCAGTCGCCTTCTCGACGAACCACTCGAAGCGGTCGATGTTCTTGGTCGGGCACACGGCCATGGTCAGGCGGTACGGAACAGCGCCGAAACCGGGGACTCTTTCGAGAATTTCCGCCTCGGCCCCCTTGGGATCGGCGACAGCAAGACGGCATTTGAAAAGCGTCCCAAGCCCGTCGATCACCGAAATCTCGTCCCCCGCCCTGTGGCGCAGCACCCTGACGCAGTGTCCGGACTCCTCCGCGTCCAGCCTCGCCGTGCTGCCGGATATATCATAAGAATAGAAAAGTTCCATAGACTTCCGTTCTTGATCTGAACATCAAAGTTACCATATTTTATGATGATCAGCGCCATGGACCGCCTCTCCGTCGAACTTCTTTGTTGAATTACAGACTCAAATGCGCCCGGCCGGCATATCATAACTTACGACGCTGGCGCCATTTTCGTCCTGCACGGCGGCATATATCACAGTCTCTTCACTGTCGATCGTAAAGCAGGAAGCCGGACAATCCAATTTGTATATGCACAGCGGAGTTCCGGCCCAATCATATTTAAGAATATAGCCTCCGATATTACAGTCGGCTTCAGAGAATTTTTTTGCAGAGTAAAGCACATAAATATGCTCATTATTGCAACTGCAATCCAAAAAGCCTCTGAATGACTCCGGCACTCTGCGCACAGCCTGCACCTTCAATTGCGGAATAGTTACGGATTCGATCTGAGGATATTGATAGAACACACTATTCGATATCCTGCGTCCCGGCAAGTCAAGAATGTCGAATCCTACTGCATAATAGTATGTGACGACCGCCTTGGAACGGTCGGGAGACAACTCCGCTGTCCCCTGATACGCTGTCGGCCTGCTGGAGTCATCAGCAGGGAAATGATACTCTCTTTGAGGTAACGGCTCACCTTTCAGAAGTTCGTCTATATCATAGACATAAACCGCTTCCGGATCAACAGCGGTCTGAATCGAAGATGGAGAATAAAGAGAAACTCTCATCATATTGAGGGTTTCTCCGGGGCCGCGACCTTTTTGCAGAAACCGGCTAAGGCAGCGACCCGAGAGATCATACAGCGAAACCATAGGATTAGCTTGCGGTTCGCCTACAATCAACAGAGAGTCCGTAACAATTATATCTGACGGCGCGAGCAATTGAGCGATTACAGTATCCCTGCCGTTCAACTCCACCGTGCACGGAAATGTATCCAACACATCTGCAACCGCATGGACAGCATTGTTACAAGATACACAGAATAACGGCAGGATAAGATAAAATAGCGGCCTCTTCATCTGCACCGGTTCAATTCAGAAGACAAAACATCATTTGAACAATGTCCTCACCAGCGCCGGCACGTCGGCTACGCGGACTACCTCGATGCCCCTCGCCGGAGTTTCGGTCTTGGAATATGACGAGATGAAGATGCGGCTGAAGCCGAGACGGGCGGCCTCGGAGATGCGCCTGTCGGTCTGCGAGACGGGGCGTATCTCGCCGCTCAGGCCCACCTCGCCGGCAAAGCAGACATCGGAAGGTATCGCGAAGTCGAAATTCGACGACAGCACCGCGCAGACCACCGCAAGGTCGCAGGCCGGATCGTTGACCTTGATGCCTCCGGCCATGTTCAGGAACACATCCTTGGCCCCGAGCTTGAAGCCTGCGCGTTTCTCCAGCACCGCGAGAAGCATGTTCAGACGGCGGATGTCATAGCCGGTCGCAGAACGCTGCGCCGTTCCGTAGACGGCCGAGCTCACGAGAGCCTGAACCTCGAACAGGAACGAGCGGTTGCCGTCGAGCATCGCCGCTATCGCCGTGCCGCTCAAGCCGGCCTCATGGACCGGAATCAGCATTTCGGAGGGGTTGGCGACCTCGCGCAGGCCGCTTCCGGTCATCTCGTACACCGCAAGTTCCGAAGTGGAGCCGAAGCGGTTCTTGATGCTGCGCATGATGCGGTAGGCACCGCGGTTGTCGCCCTCGAACTGCAGGACGACATCGACTATATGCTCAAGTATCTTGGGTCCGGCGATGTAGCCGTCCTTGGTGATATGGCCTATCAGTATCGCCGGAACCCCGCTGCTCTTGGCGAAGCGCAGCAGCTGCGCCGCGACTTCCTTGATCTGACTGACGGAACCCGGCGCCGACTCGATGCTGTCGGTGTACATGGTCTGCACGGAGTCGACTATCATGAGTCCCGGCTGCATGGACTCGGCCTCGGCGAGTATGTCCTCCATCCGGGTCTCGCAGAGAATGTAGCAGTTCCCTTCGTCGCCTCCGAGACGTTCGGCGCGCATCTTGACCTGCCGGGCGCTCTCCTCCCCGCTCACATACAGGGTCCTGATATCCTTGCAGTGCAGCGGAATCTGAAGGCTCAGGGTGGACTTGCCTATTCCCGGCTCTCCGCCGATGAGCACGAGCGAACCGGGCACTATCCCCCCGCCGAGCAGGCGGTCGAGCTCCCCCATGCCCAGCATCAGCCGCGCATTTTCCGAAGAATCGATCTCGTTCAGCCTGCGCGGTTTCGAAGCCGCATGCGCCGTTCCGGACGGGGTTCTCCCGCCCTTGCGCGTCTCCGCCGGAGCCTCAACCATCGTATTCCATTCCCCGCACGCCGGGCAGCGCCCCATCCACTTGGGGCTCTCATTGCCGCAGGAGGTGCAGTACCAGAGTGTCTTCGCAGTCTTTGCCATAGGTGCAAAGATAACTTATTTCCGGCTACGGTACTCCTTTGGAGACAGGCCGAAGTGCTTCTTGAAACAACGGCTGAAATACAGAGGGTCATCAATACCGACACTGTAGGACACCTCGCTTATGTTCAAGTCGCTTGCCGAAAGAAGTTCAGCCGCCCTGTTCATACGACATTCACGCAGGAACTCGTTCGGCGTGCATGACAGCAGGCTCCTGACCTTCCTGTAGAAAACCGTCCTGCTGACACCGAGCCTTGCCGGCAGATCTTCTGTGGAAAAGGCGGCATCCTGCAGTCCGGCCTCCACCATGGACTTGAATCTGTCCAGAAACTCCCCGTCTCGCGCAGACAAAGAACCGGTCTCGACTCCGATATCCGTAGAAGACGGCGTAGACATGCCGGCATAACGCCTGCGAAGGCTCTCGCGGCTGGCAAGTATCTGCCCGATGTGCGATCTGAGCAGTTTCAGACTGAAGGGCTTGCGCACATACGAGTCCGCCCCGCACTCCCTGCCTTTGATTTCGTCGTCTTCAGAACACAACGCCGTCATCAGAATGACAGGAATATGACTTGTGGCAAAGTCCAACTTCATCGCAGAGACCACATCATAACCGTTCATGCAGGGCATAAGTATGTCACACAACACAATATCAGGCGAGATTCCGCGGACCGCTTCAAGACCCTCGGCCCCGTCAGCAGCCGATGAAACACGGTATTCTCCGGCAAGTTCGGCGACAAGAAAATTTCTGATTTCCGTATTGTCCTCTATAATAAGCAGACTCTTTCCGCCTTTCCCGGAAGGAGGCGCGCCGACGGGATTTTTCGCGGCATTTCCTGCAACTTCCTCCACAAAAGCGTCAAGGCATTCCCTGTCAGGGCCTGGAGTCCCTTCGGACATGACGGGAAGGCTGATACGGAAAACGGAGCCTCCTTCCTTGGGAGCATAAGACAGTTCTCCGCCGGCCGCCGCAAGCATTTCGTGGGAAATATGCAGGCCGAGTCCCATGGAATCCCCCGAAGTCGGGTTCCCGACAAAGCGGTCGAAAAGTCTGTCGCGAAATTCTTCCGGGATGCCGCCGCCGGAGTCGGCGACTTCGACAAAGACTCTTCCGCCGTCAATTCCGACACATACTATGACATCCGAACCGGAAGGAGAATACTTGACCGCGTTGGAAAGTATGTTATAGAACGCCATGTCAAGAACCTTGGCGGCTATGCGCACCTTTCCGGGATTTTTCCGAACCTCAAAACTGATTTTCATCGACTTGGACTCGGAGACATCTCGGAAATCACATATCGCATCTCGGAGGGACTCGACAGGCATGACATCTTCCGTCTTCACGCGGAACACTCCTTCCTGCACTTTCCTGAATTCGAGCAGCTGGTTGACCAGCCTCAACATCCGATCCACATTATTCTTCAATATGCGCAGGCTGGACGCCGCAGCGGAATCCTCCGCATGAAGGGAGGAAAGCTTTTCTTCCGCATTGCGTATCAGCGTAAGGGGCGTTCTGAACTCATGCGACACATTCGTGAAAAATGCAAGTTTGTAATCGGTCATCTCCCGCTCCAGACGCGCTTTCTTTTTCAGATCCACGAACCTGTACGCCGCAATCAAGGCGGCAGCCGCCACGAATATATACATGAGAACGGCTATCCAGCTACGCCAGAAAGGAGGAGAGATCAAGATATCCAGCGAACTCTCCGGGCCCCAGATCCCCTGAGGATTCAATGCCCTCACGCTGAAAGTATAACGGCCAGGTGCGAGACTGGGGAGCTGTACGGAATTCGAACTCTGCAAGTCTCCGTAGTCCTCGTCCCCCGGACGCATGAGCCGGCCGTCGACATGGCACGAAGTGAAACGGACATGCGGAACGGCGGAACGGCCGGAGATTTCTTCTGGGTCTATTACGGCAAAGCCATGATTGGTTCCGAAGGCGAGCCGGCCGTCCGCAAGGACATCGGCGGAATTCTCCATATACACATTTCCCGGTGCAATCCGGGAGAAGACATGATTCTCAATATGGCCTGTCTTCGGGTCAAAACAGGAGAGACCATATTCCGTACCCATCCACAATCGCCCGGAATGGTCTTCCACCATACTCTGTATCACATTATTACCCAGTCCGTTCGAAGATTTGATGACACGGAAACGACAGTTTTTCAATTCCGCCTCCATACGGCAGCCCGCCAGTCCGACACCGGACACCGAACACCACACCGTGCCTGACGAATCGGCATAGATACTCCTGATCTCATTGCCGGGAAGAGTGCCTTTCTCAAAGCTGAATTCAGTCCAGGCTTCATCATCGGCCACAAGTGAATCCGGATCAAAGACCACAATCCCGCCGTTAGTACCCACCCACAGGCGGCCTTCCGAATCCTCCTCTATACATCGGACATTCCGTTTGCCGGAACTTTCGGCAAAGAAATGCCGGAATTTCAGCTTTCCGTCCGCCTCTTCGGCAAGATTGATTCCTCCGCCCAGAGTCGCGACCCATACGCGCCCCGCCCTGTCGGCATGTAAGTCGTAGACATTATTGTCTGACAAAGCATCCGGATCGGCGGCCGATGCCTTGCTCCAGCGTCCCTGGACCACAAGCCCTTCTCCGCGGGTGGCGAGCCACAGACGATCCTTACAGTCCAGAAGGACATCTGTCACAGGAGCGGAATCCATATAAAGAGCCCCGGACCGGAGTTCCTCGTCATAAAGATACAACTGACCCTTGCGCGCCGCGACGAAAATTCCGAAGCCGTCCACACGCCTTATCATCCTTATCGTATTGCTCCTGTCGACCAGCGTGCTGTCAGCCGGATAATAATACTTCGCGCCGGCACGGGACGGGATGAGCATATTCACTCCCTGGTATTCCGCTCCTGTCCAAATATTCCCGCCCATGTCCGCCATGACGCATAGAAGATAGTCTGAAGATATTACGGAGGACTCTCCTATGTGATAGGAGAAATGCACTAGCTCCCCGCTTTCAGGATCATACGAAAAAAGTCCGCCTCCGAAAAGCGATATCCATTTCTTTCCGTCAGGAGCCGAGGTGACGGAGAAGCGTTCGATGCCTATTTCGTCAAGACGGCCCGGACTGATGAGCTCCAGCCTGTGAAGACGACCGCTTCCGACATCCACATAACTGATAACGCCCATATTGGCGGACCACCACAGATCGCCGGACTCGTCTCTCATGCACTTGTTGACCAGCGCCGGGCTGTCAGGAACAGGAACTTCACAGGCGTCCGACAGATTTACCGCCCTGATGCCTGAATCGAACAGCAGGAACAAGGTATCACCGTCCGTCCAGAAGTCCTTCATGGAGAAAGTTCCGCCTTCTCCGGTTTCCAGACGGCAGAACGGACGGACCGCGGCGTCAGAGGACAGACGGAGAACGGACCCGTCTCCACATACCAGCAGATTGCCGGACGGGGTCCAAATCACATATTCGCATTCTTTCCCGCCAGCATAATATTGCCGGGCACCGCCTTTCACCTTCAGCAAACCTCCCGAAGTGCAGATCCAGACCCCGCCGGTATCCGAAGCAAGCACTTCATTCACTCTGTCTGAAGGCAAATTGCCGGCCGAAACAGAGAATTCCTCCGATTTGAGTACGCCGCCGCTGAAAAAGACGCGCCGGCATCCGCCAGACTCCGACCACACCCATACATCACCATTTCCGCCAAGAGTGACCGAATCGTAATTTCCAAGCCATTGTCCGCAGCCGCTCCAGTCTACAAAACATTCATGCCGCTTGTCATAGCAGGCGACCTTGTCCGAATCCGTCACGAGCCACAGGAAATGATTGTCGTCTTCAAGGATGCGCTTGACATACCGGTCAGTCCAGTATTTCGCGTCCTGCTCCGACGGTTCTATGACGCGAAAATCATAGCCGCCGTACCTCGTGAGCCCTTCGAGGGATCCGAACCAGATAAATCCGTCGGAATCCTGGTACATGCAACGGATTGAATTGCCAGACAGGCCGTTGCGGGCTGTATACTCAAATGAGCGATAGACAGGTGCCGCACCAGCCAGGACGCAGGCGAGCAGAAAAGCCGCAGACAGAACTTTTTTCCCTATCATGGTCAAATATACTCATTCCATTCGAAAAACACGGCAGACGACCCGCAAAGGCCGCCTGCCGAAAACCACATGCGATTATTTCAGGTTAGTCCAGAGGATATCTCGGATCGCTCACATTGTCGGGATTCTGGACGAGAGCAGGATTGGAATCCAGAGAAGTCTTGTTGATCTTCCAAAGGAAATCCCGCTGCGGCACGAACTGCAATTTCTCGCAATTGTAATATCCGTTTTCATACATATAGGTTTTGTA
>DVLC01000068.1 GCA_018715685.1 Candidatus Cryptobacteroides merdipullorum | reverse complement strand
GTCCTGCCACGGGGTGTCGGCCGCGAAAATGAAATTGTCAGAATGTGCTGCCATAACTTTTTTCTTCAAAGATAATTTGATAATTTTATACGCCAAAATTATAACACTAAAGTAAAATCCAACAATTTCTCGGCATGCACCATTTATCTAGAAAGATGGCGTTAGCCGCCATCATTATGCTCTGGGGAGGGTGGATTCACGCCCAACAGACTATCTCGGGAATTGTAACTGACGTCAACGGAACTCCGGTAATCGGAGCCGGCGTGGTCGTGGAAGGCACGCAGAACGGCACCGTGACCGGCGTTGACGGAGACTACACTCTCTCCGTTCCCGAAAATGCCACAATCGTAGTTTCCTGCATCGGCTATGCCGACCGGACCGCGGTGGTGACAGCAGGAAATACGACCTACAACTTCGTTCTGGAAGAGGATTCCCTCTACCTCGACGACGTGGTCGTAATCGGATACCAGACCGTACGCAGGCGCGACCTGACCGGTTCGGTGGCTTCCATCAATTCCAAGCAGCTTTCCACCACGCCCGTGGCAAACGTCGCCCAGGCCCTCCAGGGCAAGCTCCCCGGCGTCAACATCATCTCGCAGGACGGCCGTCCTGACGCCAGCATCAACATCAGGGTGCGAGGCGGCGGCTCGATCTCGCAGAGCAACGAGCCTCTGATTCTGATCGACGGCGTGCAGGGGACATTGAGCGACATCCCTTCCGACCAGGTCGAGTCCATAGACGTGCTCAAGGATGCCTCGTCGACAGCGATCTACGGAGCCAGAGGCGCCAACGGAGTGATTCTCATCACCACCAAGGATGCCAGGGAGGGCAAGGTAAGAGTCAGTTACAGCGGCTACGCCAAGCTGAACACCCCCACCGGCTACATGGATTCGCTCGGGCCCTACGAGTATCTCGAGTATGTGTGGGCAAACGCTGAAGCCAACGGCTCACAGTATGTCGAGCCCTTCACGAAGCTCTTCGGAATCGGGCCCTACGGCGACATCGAGCGCTACCGCAACGTGGAGAGGTACGACGTGCAGAAGCAGGTCTACAACAACTCCTTCTCCCACAACCATGACCTTACCGTTTCCGGAGGAACCGACATGACCAAGGTGCTGTTCTCCGTCAACTACAACGACGAGAACGGAATGAAGGTCAACTCCTACAACCGCAGGGCCAACGTCTCGCTGAAGGTGGACCAGAAGATCTCCGACAGGCTCAATTTCGGACTCAACCTGCGCTACACCGACGTCAACACCATGAGTGACGAGAAGGCCTCCAGCCGCAACGGCTCCCTGCTCTCCTATGCCTACCGTTTCCGTCCCATCGCCACCGAGGACATCCTCGGAGACCTCGGCGCACTCAGGGAGGGCGCGATCGAGCAGTACGGAAAATACGCTCTCTGGGACCGATACGACCCCTACCAGAGAATCATGGACGAGGAGCCTCTGAAGCAGCGCCAGAACCTCAGCGGCACGGCTTCCCTGAACTGGGAGATCATCGACGGGCTGACATACCACACCGACATGACTTTGAGGCGCACCTACAACCAGAACAAGATCTGGAAGGGCGCCATCTCCAACAACTACATCGACGACACGACCGGCGAGAAGCAGTGGGCGGGCTCGGCCGAGCTCTACAAGGCCGACTCCTGGGCAATGCGCTGGACCAACACCCTGAACTACATGTTCCAGATAGGCAAGGCCCACAGCTTCAACATCCTGCTCGGACAGGAGATGTCGAACTCCGGAGGGAACTCCATGACCATCAAGGCCGACCACTTCCCTTCCAATTTCACGAAGGACAACGCCTTCGCGATGATAGACCAGTTCGACGCGCAGAACTCCATCGAGACCAGACCCTACTATTCGGGCTACACGACCCCGGAAAGAATACTCTCATGGTTCGGCCGCCTCAACTACAGCCTGCTCGACCGCTACCTGCTCACCCTGACCTTCAGAGCCGACGGATCCAGCAAGTTCTCGCCCGAGAACCGCTGGGGCTACTTCCCCGCCGCAGCCTTCGCGTGGAGGGTCAGCGAGGAGCCTTTCATGAACGACGTGCGCTGGCTCGACGACCTCAAGCTCAGGCTCTCCTACGGCTCCGTCGGCAATGACGGCATCAGCTCAGACCTCTGGAGCCAGACCTGGACCGCAAGCGACGTCAACTACACCATAGGCGGCAACAACAACGTCTCCTATGACCTCGCGTCGACCATGGCCAACCCCGACCTCAAATGGGAGACCACCATCACAAGGAATCTCGGAATCGACTTCGGAGTGCTCGACGGAAAGCTCAGCGGTACTCTCGACCTCTACTGGAACACCACCAAGGATCTGCTGATGCAGACCACCCTTCCCGGAATAACCGGCTTCACCTCCACCTACGACAATATCGGACAGACCAGCAACAAGGGAATCGAATTCTCGTTCAACGCGACTCTCGTGGAGACGGCCGACTGGGGACTCTATCTCGGAGCCAACATCAACTTCAACCGCAACAATGTCGACGCCCTCGCTGAAGGCGTGACCGGCATCTACGGCTCCGGATGGTTCTCATCAGGCATTCCGGCCAACGACTACGGCCTCTATGTGGGCCAGCCCGTCGGGCTCGTGCGCGGTCTCGTGTATGACGGATTCTATACTCCGGAGGACTTCGACTACGACCCTTCGACCAATCTCTACACTCTGAAGCCCGGAATCCCCGACGTCAGCTCCAACATCACCGGCACCGTCCACGGAGTCACGGCCCCCACCGGGCAGAACGCCTATCCCGGAATGGCCAAATATGTCGACCAGGACGGCAGCGGCGTGGTTGACGCGGCGGACTACCGGGTGATAGGCGACATGAACCCCGACTTCACAGGAGGCTTCAACATCAACGCCAACTGGAGGAACTGGGATCTCGGCCTCTACTTCAACTACAGCGTGGGCAACCAGATCTACAATGTCAACAAGATGGCCTCCCTGCTCGGATACAAAGAGGTCGCGGTCTACCAGAACCACCTCGGCATACTCAGGGACGCGTACAAGATCTACGAAATCCGCGGCAACGAGCTCTACAGGCTCAACACTCCCGAGGAACTCAACGCGGCCAATGCAGGCGCCAGATACCCTCTGTGCTACAACGAGAACGGCGTGATCTCCACGCTCGGCATCGAGGACGGCTCCTACCTGAGGCTCAACACCCTGACTCTCGGCTACACTCTCCCTTCAGGGACAAGGTTCGCCGAAGCCTTGAGCATCAGCGCCCTGCGCGTGTACTTCACTGTCTACAACCTCTTCACGATCACTTCCTACTCCGGACTTGATCCCGAAGTCAGCGTCGACGAGCACATCAACGATGCGGTGTATCCCACGCCGGGACTCGACTGGGGCTCATACCCCCGCGCACGCTCGTTCGTGATAGGCTTGAATGTATCCTTCTAAAATGAACAGAAACATGAAAAAGATATTGTCATTCGCGGCTGCCGCGGCAGCCTGTCTGCTTCTGACGAGATGCGCCGGGGACTTCCTTTCGGTCAGCTCGCCGGCCCAGACGGACGATCCCTTCGTGACCTCGACCGTCGACGAGACCTTCAAGACCCTCTCCTGGTGCTACGGAAAGTACAGAAGCGGCATCGTGGGAGGAGGCAACTACAACTGGAACGACCCCTGCACCGACGTGGAGTACTATCCCGAATACAACTCGGGCAACGGACGCGTCGGCGCCCTGCATCCCGAACTGACTCCCGTGGACGAAAGGAAATCGCAGTTCGACGCCCTGTACGCGGTGCTCGCGCGCTGCGACCGCATCTCCAAACTCATAGCCGAGAAGGAGGAGTACAGCTCCGCAGTCGAGGCCGGCACGACCAACGACTGGACCCAGCTCTACGGCGAATGCCGCACCTTCTGGGCATACTGCTACTATGAGCTCGTGCGCCACTACGGCGACGTACCCTTCGGAATCGAGAACTCGACCGCCGACGAATACGGCCTGACCTCGCGCTTCAAGATACTCGACGAATGCATAGCCGAACTCCAGCGCGTGGAGCCCCTGATGTACGACCTCGGACAGGGAGGCATCACCGCCGAGCGCATGTCCCGCACCTTCAACAACCTGCTCATAGGCGAGATAGCCCTCAACGCCGGCGGCTACCAGACAATACGCACCGACGTGGAGGGGCTCTACGGCGACGTGGCTTTCGAGAACATGTACACCGGCGACGGCTGCAGCTTCTCCCGCCGCACCGACTGGGAGGAATACTACCGCACCGCCCAGACCTGGCTGCGCAAAGTGCTGAACGAGCGCAAGGGAAGCAGCTACCTGCTCACGAGCGACGACCGCGGATACGCCGACAACCCTTTCCAGCGCGGCTTCCAGTACATGCACGACAAGGAGATATCCCCCGAATCCATCTGGGAGGTCGGAAACATAGCTCCGAACCAGACCGAGAGGCCCTACTCGCAGGGCCGTCCTTCTGAGGGAGGAAACTCCAACGGAGCTCCCTGCAAGGTGTTCAGCGGAATCCGCGTGACGCCCACCTTCTACTATGCCGGCTATGAGGACGGCGACGGACGCTGGGACGCATCCGCGGTCGTCACCGGATCCGACGGCAAGGGCAACGAGATGCTCGTCAACCTCGGGCAGGGCTCTCGCTGCTCCGGAGGCATCGCCATCAACAAGTGGGACATCAACAAAATGAAGGAACCCTACACCGCCGCGCCGCGAAAATCCGGTCTTAACTACGTGATGCGCCGCGTGTCCAACGCGATGCTGCTGCTCGCCGAGGCCGATGCGCAGCTCGGAGAATCGGCGGAGGCCCTTCAGCTGCTAAACGACCTCAGGGCCCGCGCGTTCGGTGACAACGAACACCAGCTCGCAGGACTTTCAGGCGACGAGCTTGTGGAGGCCGTGACCATGGAAGTCAAGAGAGAGCTGCTCGGCGAGGGCGACGTCAAGTGGAACGAGATACGCAACGGAACCTTCACCGAGAAGGCCAAGGCCGTGCGTGCCGAAATCCAGAAAGTGATCGACGGGCTCGAAGCCGACGGCCACTACGACTTCGGCAACGGACGCACGATCTCCAACTATGTCTGGACCAAGCTCGTCTATCGCGAGAACCCTCTTACCTACGACAGGGACGAGAGCGATCCCGCCCTCACCCCCGGATGGCGCGGAGTCTATGACTTCAGCTCCACTTCCGTTGCGAGCGTCGTGGAGGGCACCGACCACAATCTGGCCATCGAGGGTCTGTTCGAATATATCGACCCCGAAGGAGCCGAGGCGAAGGCACTCGAAGCCGAAGGCTACACCCGGACGGACTGGGGAGTGAAGATGGTGGAGCAGAGAGACCAGCTCTGGGACTACAACATACTCTCCGGCATCGAGAATTCCGACGTGCCGCTGTACTTCCATCCCATACCGCTCGAAACCATCCAGCAGTCAGGAGGCGGAGTGAGCAACGGCTACGGCCTGCCCCAGCAATAACGGACGCTGAAAGGCGTATGGAGCATGATTGAGGCCGGTCTCTGGTTCAGCCGCGAAACGCTGTCAGAGCCGGCCTTTTCAAAATGAATTTGTATCTTTACAGACAAAAACCGCATATACCCGACCACATGAAACACTTTTTTCTGATTTTCGCCGCCGCGCTCCTGTCCGTGCATGCGGCGGACGCAGCCGGCGGGCCGGACCCGGCGAGATTCTCCAGACCCGAACCTGCTGACCAGATAGCAACCTGGTGGCACTGGATGGACGGAAGTCTGACGAAAGACGGCCTTACCAAGGATCTCGAAGCCATGAAGGCCCAGGGCATCAGCAACGCCACCGTCCTGAACATCTACAGAATGATAGGAGTGCAGAACACCCTCGCCATTCCTTTCGACAGTCCCGAATGGTATGACATGTTCCGCCATGCGGTGGAGAAGGCCGACAGCCTCGGAATCGAGATAGGCGCAGCCAACTGCGACGGATGGAGCGAGAGCGGAGGGCCGTGGATCACTCCGGAGACCTCGATGAAGATGTACACATGGCGCAAGACCTACGCCAAAGGCAACGGCCGCGAGCAGACCATAAGGCTGGCGCAGCCTTTCGGCAAGGAGAGGTTCTACCGCGATGTGGCCGTGGTGGCATGGCGCAGCGACGCGCCCAACTCTTTCGTCGCAGCCTCACCAAAGGCGTCCTGCAACGGCAGCTATCCCCTCGAGACGCTGATCAAGAGCCACAAATATCACGACGAGACCCGCCACATCGACCTGTACGACGACTTCCCCGCAGAGATTCTGATCGACGGCAATCCCGAGACGGCCCTGACTCTGGCCAAAGACGACAGGGACGTCCGCTTCGAGTTCAGCAAGCCGTTCACGGCCGACGAGCTCCATATCTACATACTCGTGTCCGCCGCGAACTTCCCGATTCCCGTGACCGTCTCGGTGTCGGACGACGGCAAGGACTACCGCACGGCAGGAACGGTATGGCCGAAGTCGGCGAACTCGCTGCAGAAACTCCGCTTCCCCGAAGCGACCGGAAGATACTGGAAAGTGACCGTCAACGACGAATTCTCGCCCACGACTCTCGCGGAAATCGCGCTGCTCAGGCACGGCGAACGCGGGCTCTATGACACGGTCGCGCCCGAAACCGTCCCCTCTGCCGACAAAGTCATTGATCTGACCGACAGGATGTCCGCCGACGGCACCCTCAAATGGAACGTCCCGAGAGGCGACTGGACCATAATCCGCTTCGGCTACACCTCCAACGGCAAGTTCAACCACCCGGCGTCGCCCCAGGGAGTCGGCCTGGAATGCGACAAGATGGACACGACTGCTCTCAACATACATTTCGCCGCCTTCCCGCAGAAACTCATCGAAGCCGCCGGCCCGTACACCGGAAAGACCTTCACCTACCTGCTCGTGGACAGCTGGGAGTGCGGACAGCAGAACTGGACCGCGGCCTTCCCCGAAGAATTCCGAAAGAGAAGAGGCTACGACCTCACCCCCTACATTCCCGTGCTCTGCGGCGAGCAGGTGGGCGGCGCTGAAATTTCGGCGGCGTTCCGCCACGACTTCGACAGGACGCGCGGAGAACTCGTGCTCGACTACTATTTCAAGCACCTCTCCGACCTCTGCCACCGCAACGGTCTGAAGCTCTACTCCGAAGGCATCTACGGCGGGAACGGAATGCCTCCGGTGGACGTACTCAAGTCCTACGAATACAGCGACGTGCCCATGACCGAATTCTGGGCCCAGTCCAGCGAATACCGGGAGTGGCCCATAGTCAACGAGCCCGGGAACTACGGCAACCACGCCATACCCTACCATGTGTCCCTGCTCTACGACAAGCCCGTGATCGGCTGCGAGGCATACACGGGAATGGCGCTCTACAGCGACTCGCCCATCGACCTCAAGCTTTTCGGCGACAGGGCCTACTGCGAAGGAGTCAACAAGATGATCCTCCACAGCTATGTCCACCAGCCCACGGACATGAAACCCGGAGTGACCCTGGGCATCTACGGCCAGACCTTCAACCGCAACAACACCTGGTTCAACTGGGCCGACGGCTTCTTCGGAGAGCAGGCCAGAATACAGTACATGCTGCAGCAGGGCGACCGCAGGGCCGACGCGCTCGTCTATATCGGAGACGCGCTGCCGAACGTGGAGATGAGCGAATCCGAAATCGAGAGAACCCTCCCTGCGAACATCAAGTTCCAGTACATCAATCAGGAAGTGCTGCTCGGACGCCTGAGCGTCAGGGACGGGCTGATCTGGCTCGACGGCAGGGTGCCCTTCAAGTTCCTGATGCTACGCGGGGACAGGATGCATATAGAGACCGCGCGCAGGATCGAGCAGCTTGTCAGGGACGGAGCCGTGGTCTACGGGCCAAGGCCTTCCGGAACTCTCTCGCTCGCAGGTCTGGAGCGGAACAACGCGGAGCTCCGCGAGATAGCAGGCCGAGTGTGGGGTGACGCCCCGGGCGACAGCGGCGTGCGGGAATACGGGAAAGGCAAGGTCATACGCAGCCTCAGAGCCCTGAAAAGAAACTACACCCCCGAACTCTCCGTGCGAGGTGCCGACATCGACGACATTCTCTACATCCACAAGAGCCTCGGAGACACCGACTGGTACTACATAATCAGCAAGGACAATCTGAACACCGTCAACATCGAAGCCGTGTTCGACCTCGACGGGCGGTATCCGGAAATCTGGGATCCCATGGACGGCAGCGTCAGGAACTGCGCGCTCTACACCGACGGCGCGGGCTACACCTCCGTGCCTCTGACCCTGCGCCCGAAACAGGGAGTGTTCGTGGTCCTCAGGAAGGGCGAAAAACTCCATGTATCAGCCATAGAGACCCCGGACGGCCGCTCACTCTATCCCGTGCAGGACAACGACTGGTCCGAAGAATTCCCCGCAGTGTATCAGGGAGAGGACGGGGAATTCTACCTCGAACAGCTCGCGGGCGGCTCATACTATGTCGCATTCTCGAACTGCACCAACACCCGAGTGAAGGTGGAGGAGGCCGGGAAAGTCGTTCTTGACGGCATAGAAGGGACCATGACCTTCGAGGACGAGCCACTGCTCGGAACTCTGCCGATCGGCGGCTTCAAGGACTTCACGAAATCGCTGAACCCTCTGATCAAATACTACTCCGGCACCGTGACCTACAGACTCGAAGCCGTGCTCCCCGAGGACTTCCTGAACGGGGACCGCAGGATTCGCATCAGCATCCCGGCGTTCGGCTCCACCGCGTCACTCGAAATCAACGGACACAGGCTTGAGACCGTATGGGATCCGAGCTTCATGGCCGACATCACCGAATATGTCCGCAAGGGAGCTAACGAGCTGAAGATAGTCGTGACCAATCCCTGGCGCAACAGGCTCACTGGCGACAAGGCCGGAATACCTTCATCCCAGAAGCTGTGGACCACCTCGCCTCTCCAGCAGAAGCACATTCCTCCCCAGCAGATAATCCACGAGTACACCAAGCTCTACCCCGCCGGAATCTCCCGGCCCATAACCATATACGCAGTGGAGAAGACACTTTTGTAAGAACCTCAGTCCGAATACAATGAAAACAAGACATATCGTTCTCCTCCTCGCGCTGCTTCTGCCGCTCGGAATGCAGGGACAGACCATCGAATACGAAGGCGAACGGATAGAACTCGGCCCGCACAGCTTCTATGTGGACGGCAGCCTCTCCGACGCCGAAGCGGCGGAATCGCCGTATGTGTTCAACGATTTCCGCGAAGCCGCGGCCGCGCTGACCGACGGCACGCCGGACGACCCGATGAGGGTGTACATCGCGCCATGGGTGTACTGGATCGATGACCCCGACGACCCGGAGATACGCCGCAATCCGGACGGAGGCACGCCCATAGGGTTGACCATACGCTGCGAGAGCCTTCAGCTCATAGGCATGGGCGACGACCCGCGCGACGTGGTGCTCGGCTGCGCGAGAGGACAGACCCAGGGGGCGGTCGGGAATTTCACGATGTTCGACTTCTACGGCGACGACCTCACCGTACGCAACCTCACTATGGGCAATTACTGCAACATAGACCTTGAATATCCGCTCAACCCGGCCCTGGGCCGCCCGAAGCGCAACTCAGCGATAACCCAGGCGCAGCTGGCTTTCTGCCACGGCGACAGAATCCTCGCCGAGAACGTCCGCTTCGTGTCGCGGCTGAACCTCTGCCCGCTGTCCGGAGCGAAACGCATACTCTTCGTCGGCTGCCACTTCGAATGCACCGACGACTCCCTGACCAAGACCGGAGTCTATCTGGGCTGCGACTTCGACTTCTGGGGCCGCCAGCCTTTCGGAAGCGTTGACCGCTACGGCACCGTGTTCATGGACTGCGACTTCAACATCCGGCACGGAGAAAACCTCCAGGCCGTCAGCAAGGGTGTCGGAAGGCACTCCCTGATAGACTGCCGCTTCCACACTCCCGACCGCAGGCAGGTGGAGCTCGTATGGACATACCGGCCGGAGGAATGGCTGCGCTGCTACCAATATAATATCTCGCTTGACGGAATGCCGGCCTTCATCGGAGCGGCGAAACCCTACAACACAGTGATTCTCGACCAGAACGCACAGCTTGCGGCCTACAGGCTCGTCGAGGACGACGGAAGCATACTCTACAACAGCTACAACCTGCTGTGCGGCGATGACGGCTGGGACCCTCAGGGCATCAGAGACAGAGTGCTCGCCCTCTCAGGAAGGGACGGCCGCGACTACGGCTCCATCCCCACCTGCCTCGACATAGACGCACGCAGCGTTGAAATACAGACCGGAGGAGAGCCGGCGACGCTCAAGGCCAGACTCATGAGGCATGTGGGCTACGAGCTTGACAATCAGCGGATATTCTGGAAAGTGCAGCCCGGATATGAGAACTTCGTCAGACTTTCGGCCTTCGAAGGGCCGGAATGCGCGGTGGAGGCCGTGCATCACGGAGACGAGACCCTGAATTTCAACATCATCGCATACACCGACGGCGGGCTTGAGACTGCCGTGGCCCTGACAGTGAAGCCCGACTACACCACCGCGCCGGAATTCGTTTCGGCGCCGCGGATGAGCATCTCCGAAGGCAAGGCCGAAGTAAGCTACGAACTCGATCTCGGAGGGCGAGCCGACGAATCCCTGATCACATGGTACCGCTGCGACAACCGGCGCGGCGACGGAGCGATACCCGTGAGCGTCAGCCGCTTCGACCTGCCGAAGACAAGCTATGAGCTCGGCCCTGCGGATGTCGGGCACTATATCATGGCCGGGGTGCGCCCGAAACATCTGCGCTGCCTGCCCGGAGAGGAAGTCTTCGCGGTGAGCCGGTCCCCGATAAGAAAGTCACAGCTCGGAGAAGCCGCGGCATCGAGAGTCTATGAGACCGATTTCTCCGACTTCCCCTGCGGCAACCAGCTCGAAGTTCTGCCCGGATTCTGGACCGTGGACGCGTTCAAGCCGGCCGACACCCACGAATACGACTGGAGCGTGGATCTCTCGCAGCCTTGCTGGGACTACGGCACCGGCATCAACGGCGCCAAAGGCTACGGACTGCAGCAGCTCCAGCAGGGGGCGAGACTCCGCTACACCCCGACCAAGGGAAACTACTCCGACATGAGCGTGACCTGGCAGGCCGATCCGGCCAAGGACGGCGGGCAGGGATTCGCCAGCGCGCGACAGCAGTACCTCGACCTGTTCATAAACTTTGACACCGAGAGCCTGAGCGGCTATGCCCTGAGGGTGATACGGACCACCAAATACGCCAATGCGGTGGACGTGCTGCTCGTCAGGTACAGCGACGGAGCCGTGGAGCCGCTTTCCGAAAGCGTGACAGTCGACTGCTTCCTCACCGGATGCGTGCTGAACCTGCGCACCGAGGGCGACATGCTCAGGGCTTCCGTCTCCGGGCCGGGCAGGGTGGCCGAACTCGCCGGAGACCCCGCCGTTCACCATTCAGCCGAGCTGGAAGCGAAGATACAGCCGAACGGATTCGGCGGCTTCGGCCTCCAGCACACCAGCACCACCGGCACGGAAAGCAGGATCATGCTGCATTCCGTACATGTGGAATGGAAATGATTTTTTCGTAAATTTGGAATTCTTGCGATGAAACACACACTGCTGACCATACTGCTGTGCGTTCTTCCCCTGAGCGCCATACCCGCAGAAGCCGCACGCGCGGACCTCGCGGAGGAGGCCGGAGAGGCGATGAAGAAAGCCTGTTCCTACCTCATTGACGAAGTCAGCTGCAACGGAGGCTTCGTATGGTACTATCTGCCCGACTTCTCCAGACGCTGGGGAGAGCTCGAAGCCACTCCGACCATGATATGGCTTCAGGATCCCGGAACCGCGGGAGTCGGCAACATGCTTCTCGACGCCTACGAGGCCACCGGGGACGAATTCTACTACTCCGCCGCCGAGAAAGTGGGCGCCGCGCTGATTCACGCGCAGCTGGACTGCGGCGGCTGGAACTATGTCTACGACTTCTCCGGAAGAGACAGCCTCATCCGCTGGTACGATACGGTGGGCGCCTCCGCATGGAGGCTCGAGGAGTTTCAGGAATTCATGGACAACGCGACCTTCGACGACGGCTGCACCGTCTGCTGCACGCGCATGCTGCTGCGGCTCTACCATAAGAAACTCGATCCGAAATACCGTCCGGCCATAGACAAGGCGCTGGACTTCGTGCTGGAGAGCCAGTATCCTTCGGGAGGATGGCCGCAGCGCTGGCCTCTGCGGGACAACTACAGTTCGTGCATAACCCTCAACGACTCTGTGACCCAGGACGCGGCGGCGCTGATGCTGGAAGCTTATGGCATATTCGGAGACAAGCGATACCGCGAGAGCGCGATGCGGGCGATGTACCTGACGATTCTTCTCCAGCAGGGACAGCCCTACGCCGGCTGGAGCGACCAGTATTCGGTCGAGGACCTCAAGCCGGCCGCAGCGCGGACATACGAGCCCCGCTCCGTCAATCCCGCCACGACAGTCTCCATGATACGCCAGATGACGGAATACTACCGCCTCACGGGCGACACGAGATTTCTGAGCGGCATACCCGCCGCCATCGGCTTCCTCGAATCGCTGCGCCTTCCCGAATCCGAAGTGGAGAGGTGGGGGCGGACGTCCGACGACCCGGAGGCCTTCCTCGTCCCCCGCTTTATCTGTCCCGAGACAGGAGAGCCCATGTACATCCACCGCCGAGGCAGCAACAGCTACAACGGACGCTACTACTCCGACGATGACATCAGCGGGACCATCAGGCACTACAGCTCCGCCGTGTGGGTGAACACCGCGCAGCTGCGAAGGGAGTACGAGGCCGTTCTCGCCGGCAAGGCGGAAGTTCCCGCAAACGAACCCGGCCCCGTCTCCGAAGCCGAAGTGAAAAAGATAATCTCGGAGCTCGACGGGGACGGCCGCTGGCTCACTCCGCTCACCAACACCTCCAACCCCTATCTGCCATGTCCCGGGACCGGGCCCTCCGATGAGACCGCCTACTGCGCGACCAACGCCGGAGATTGCTACGACACATCGCCCTACAGGCTGGATGAGCCTGTCCCGGGCATCTCGGTGCAGGAATACATGCGCCGGATAGGCCTGCTCACGGAATTCATAAAAGAAAATAAAGACAAATGAGAAGAATCCTGATCATTCTGGCCGCGCTGCTCGCCGGCCTCGACGCCGCTGCGTCCGGACCCATGCCGGACAGCCCCTTCGGATGGGCCGTGTCGGCATCCTTCACCAGCGGGGACGACTATGAACTCACCGGAGGGGATTCCGGAAGAACAGTCGTTCTCCGCAGCAACGGCACCGACATGCGTGAAGACATAATCAAGGCGGTCAAGGACTACGACACCGTGGTGTTCGACGGCTCCGACGGCGACTTCATCGTCTCGCAGGCCATCCGGTTCAGCGGCCTGCGCGGAAAGACCCTGCTCGGAGTCAACGGAGCCAGAATCCGCACGGAATTCACGGTGACACCTGAACTTACCGCCCTGCTTGACGCGAAGGGAGTCAAGGCCATGTCCGACCAGGGTGACGGAGGAGTCCTGTCCAACGGAGTCAGAGTGGCGGAGGAGCGCGAGCTGAACACCAGGCAGGCGATAATCGACTACAGCGGTGACAGTTCGGAAAAATACCGCAATTCCGGCCTGTTCTCGCTGAACGCATGCGAGAACTTCATCATCAGGAACCTTGCGCTCGAAGGCCCGGGCCCCATAGACGTGGGAGGCGCGGACCTGCTGACCATCTCGAACGGCTCGAAGCACATCTGGGTCGACCACTGCAGCTTCACCGACGGAATGGACGGGAACTTCGACATCAACACCCGCTCCGACTTCATCACCGTGAGCTGGTGCAGTTTCAGCTACACCGACAGGGCCTACGACCACAAGGCCTCCAACCTGATAGGCAACAGCAACGACCCCGTCAGACAGGGGGCCGACAATCTCAACATCACGTTCGCATGGTGCGTCTGGGGAGAGGGCTGCGAAGTCAGGATGCCCGTGGTGACCTTCGGGAAGGTGCATGTGCTCAACTGCCTCTACGACTGTGCAGGCAACTACGCTCCGGCGGTGAACGCCAAGTATGAGGCCGAGGTGCTGGTGGAAGGCTGCTACTTCAAGAAAGGAGTGAAGAACATCTTCGACGCCGATCCCGAAGCGCTCGCATATCAGTTCAAGGACAACATTTTCCGCGAGAAGTTCAAGCCTGAGGACAAGGGAAGCGTCGTGATGCCGTACAGCTACACCCCCGTCCCGGCGTCACGGGTGCCCCGTCTGCTCGAAGGAGAGAATGGCGCAGGCCCCACTCTCGACCTGCCCGTTCCGGAACAGTCGGTGAAATTCACGATCCACCTCATGGGAGACTCCACGATGGCCGACAAGGACATCAGCGGGGGCAACCCCGAACGCGGCTGGGGCATGGTGTTCGAGAACTTCGTGGACGACAGCGTGCGCGTGATAAACTACGCGAAGAACGGCCGCAGCACCAAGAGCTTCATCGACGAAGGGCTCTGGGACAAGGTCAGGGCGGGCATACGTCCGGGCGACTATGTCTTCATAGAGTTCGGTCACAACGACCAGAAAGCAGGCAAGGAGAAGGTCTACGCCCCCGCATGGGGAGCCTTCCAGGACAACCTGCGCATGTTCATCGGCACAGCGCGCGAGCTCGGTGCCACTCCGGTGCTTCTGACCCCGGTGGCACGCAGGCACTTCAATGACGGGGTGCTCGACGAGGACACCCACGGAGACTATCCCGAAGCCATGAAGGCCGTGGCCGAGGAGACCGGAACCGTACTCATCGACATGGAGGCCGCCACCATTGACTGGCTCAAGGCGGCAGGAGACGAGGCCTCCCGCGAATACTTCATGTGGGTGGAGCCGGGAACCTGCGCCGCAATACCCGGCGGAAGGCAGGACAACACGCACTCCAACGCGCGCGGCGCCCGCCGCAACTGCGACATAGTCTGCGACTCGATCAGAGTCAAGCTTCCTGAAATAGCCGCACATCTGGTCCGCTACGACTTCGTGGTGGATCCCGACGGCAGAGGCGATTTCCTGACAGTGCAGGACGCGATTGACGCCGTGCCCGACTACCGCGGACGTGTCACGACCATCCTGGTCAAGCCCGGAATCTATCATGAGCGTCTGATCATCCCCGCAAGCAAGAGCCGGCTGCGCATCAGCGGCTGCGGGGCGGAGAACACCGTGATCACCTGGGACAACGCCGCCCGCAGGCTCTGGCCCGACACCGACGAGGAGATGGGCACCTTCGGCAGCGCTTCGGTATTCGTGGATGCCGACGACGTGAGCTTCGAAGACCTGTCGATACGCAACGACGCGGGAATCGGCGACCTGGTCGGCCAGGCCGTGGCCCTGTCCACCGGCGGCGACCGGCTGTTCTTCCGCCGCTGCCACATCTTCGGCAACCAGGACACCATCTACACCGGAGGCCGGCGCAACTCGGAGGGCGGACCCTGCCGCAGCTATTACCTCGACTGCCTGATCGAAGGCACCACCGACTTCATCTTCGGCCAGGGCACCTGTGTGTTCGAGAACTGTGAGATACGTTCGAAAAAGAACAGTTTCATCACCGCAGCCTCGACCGCTGAAGGCGACGAATACGGCTATGTGTTCATTAACTGCAGACTGACCGCCGAACCGCAGGCGGACAAGGTCTATCTGGGCCGACCCTGGAGGGACTACGCCAAGGTGGTGTGGATAAACTGCGAGATGGGCGGCCACATCCGTCCCGAAGGCTGGCACAACTGGAACCGTCCCGAGCGCGAGAAGACCGCATATTACGCCGAGTACGGCAGCAGCGGTCCCGGATCGGCTCCGGATTCGCGCGTCGGCTGGTCGCACCAGCTCACTGCAGGGCAGGCGGAAGCCTACAGCCTCGGGCGCATCATGGGCGCGGAATGCTTCGCCAGCCCCTGGAACCCACTTGACAACCAATAGTTTCGGAATATGAAAAGACTCGCACTCGCCATTATCGCCGCCTTTTCCGCGGCAGCCACGCTCACAGCGCAGGAGAACATTCTGAAATTCAGCCGCCCGGCGGCATACTGGGAGGAGGCCGTCCCGGTCGGAAACGGCCGTATAGGCGCAATGGTCTACGGCGACCCTTTCCGCGAGGAAATACAGCTCAACGAGGAGACCGTATGGCAGGGTTCGCCCTACAACAACCACAACCCCGAGGCGCTCGGGGCGCTGTCTCTGATGCGCAGTCTGATATTCGAAGGACGGTACGCAGAAGCCCAGCAGCTCGGCACTGACAAATTCCTCTCGAAGGTTGGAAACGAAATGTCCTACCAGACAGTCGGCTCGCTGTTCATCGAATATACCGACCGCAGGGCCGACAGGCGCGACCTCAACTCCTATTCGAGACGGCTCGACATCGGCAATGCGGTGGCATCGGCCGAATACACCGCAGGCGGAGTCAGGTTCACCGAAGAGGTGTTCGCCTCGTTCACCGACCAGCTGATAATCATACGGATAAGCGCGGACAAGGCCGGAGCGGTCAACTGCCGGCTCTCGTTCGAAACCCCGATGCCCGACCCGGAGTTCAGCGTCACCGACGACGGCCTGCTGCGGCTCGAAGGCATGAACAGCCCGAGCGACTGGTTCCCGGCAGGCATACATTATGTCGCCGACCTCAGGGCGGACTCCCCCGACGGCAGCATCACTCCCGACGGCAACGCGCTCGTGGTCAAAGCTTCGAGCGAGCTCACGCTGCACATCGCGATGGCCACCAATTTCGTGAACTTCCGCGACCTCTCCGGCGACCCCTACGAAAGGAACGCAGCATACATGCGCAACGCCGTCCGGGACTACGACGAGGCGAAGGCCGACCACATCGCCCACTACCGCAGCCAGTTCGACCGCGTGAAGCTCGAGCTCGGCGACACGGAGCTCGCGGAGCAGCCGCTGGAGCCGCGTCTGTACGATTCGAAGCGCAACTGGGACCCCGACCTTGTCGAGACCTATTTCCAGTTCGGACGCTATCTGCTGATCTCCAGCTCGCAGCCGGGCTGCCAGCCGGCAAACCTCCAGGGTATCTGGAACCATTACACCGCCGCCCCGTGGAACGGCAACTACACGACCAACATCAATGTGGAGATGAACTACTGGCCGGCGGAGGTCACCAATCTGGCCGAGCTGCACGAGCCGTTCATCCGGATGGTGCGCGAGGTCAGCGTCAGCGGAGAGCAGACGGCACGGGAGATGTACGGCTGCCGCGGCTGGGCCCTGCACCACAACACCGACCTCTGGCGCTGCACCGGCGCGGTCGACAGAGCCTACTGCGGAATCTGGCCCACATGCGGGGCCTGGTTCTGCCGCCACCTCTGGGACAGGTATCTGTTCAATCAGGACAAGGCCTATCTCGCGGAAGTCTATCCCCTGATGAAAGGAGCCTGCGAATTTTTCGTGGACTTCCTCGTCGAGGATCCGAACACCGGCTATCTCGTGATCGCACCTTCGAACTCGCCCGAGAACGGCCCGAAGGGCAAGGGAGGCAACCTCCACGCCGGAATCACCATGGACAACCAGATGATACGCGACCTCTTCGCCAACACCGCGGAGGCCGCGGAACTGCTCGGCGGCAGGGACAAGGCGTTCTGCGACACGCTCGAATACATGGGCGGCAGGCTCACACCCCTGAAAGTCGGGAAATACGGCCAGCTCCAGGAGTGGGCCGAGGACTGGGACGACCCAGAAGACCACCACAGGCACATCTCCCACCTCTGGGGGCTCTATCCCGGAGTCGAGATCTCGCCCTACCGCACGCCGGAGTTCTTCGAGGCCGCGCGCAACACCCTTGTGCAGCGCGGCGACGAGTCCACTGGATGGTCGATGGGCTGGAAGGTCTGCTTCTGGGCGAGGATGCTCGACGGCGACCATGCCTTCAAGCTCATACGCGACCAACTCTCCTATGTAAGCCCTGTGGTCCGCGGCGGACAGGCCGGAGGTACCTATCCCAACCTCTTCGACGCCCATCCTCCCTTCCAGATCGACGGGAACTTCGGCTGCACGGCCGGAATCGCCGAGATGCTGCTGCAGAGCCACGACGGCACAGTGCATCTGCTGCCGGCGCTGCCCTCGGAATGGGAAGAAGGCTCGGTCAGCGGGCTTCGCGCGAGAGGGAATTTCGAGATTGTGAATCTCGAATGGAAGGACGGCTCCCTCGCCGCCGCGGAAATACGCTCGGACTCCGGCAATACGCTTCGCGTCCGCTGCTCCGCCCGTCTCGCCGGCTTGAAACCCGTGGAGAAGGGCCCCGACGGCACTTTCGTATATGAAATTCCGACGACCGCCGGCGAAAGCATGACGCTCAAGGCCAAATAGCCGGCTTCCGTCCGTCCCTTGGATCAAATCCGGAATCCCGGGATTCCGGATTTCAATATATTGTGAAAAAGATTAACTTTGTAATTTGTAATCATCAAAATTCAATCTATGGCCAAAGTAATCACTTTCGGAGAAATTATGCTCCGCCTGTCAACCCCGGGGTACCTGAGGTTCAGCCAGGCAACCCAGTATGACGCCACATTCGGAGGAGGAGAGGCTAATGTCGCCGTTTCTCTCGCCAACTACGGAATCGACGTGAAATTCGTGACCAGACTCCCCCAGAACGACATAGCGAAGGCCTGCGTCAAGGACCTCCGCTCATACGGAGTCGACACATCCGATATTGTTTACGGCGGCGACCGCCTCGGAATCTACTTCCTTGAGACCGGCGCAGTGGCCCGTCCCAGCAAGGTCGTCTATGATCGCGCAAACTCATCCATCGCAACCATAAAGCCCGGCGACATCGACTGGGAGAAGGTCTTCGAGGGAGCCGACTGGTTCCACTGGACCGGTATCACCCCCGCCATCAGCCAGGGTGCGGCCGACGTGTGCCTTGAGGCCGTGAAGGCCGCGAACAGGCTCGGAATCACCGTGTCCTGCGACCTCAACTACCGCAAGAATCTCTGGAAATACGGCAAGACAGCTTCCGAGATAATGCCTGCTCTCGTGGAGGGATGCGACGTGATTCTCGGCAACGAGGAGGACGCCGACAAGGTATTCGGAATCAAGCCCGAGGGCTTCGACGTGACAGCCACCGGAGGCGAGATTGACCAGAAGAGGTTCCAGAGCGTCGGAGAGCAGCTCATGAAGAAATTCCCGAGAGCGAAGAAGGTCATCATCACCCTTCGCGGCTCCATCAACGCCAACCACAACACCTGGGGCGGAGTGCTCTGGGACGGCAAGACCCTTTACCAGTCACCGCGCTACGACATCACGCATATCGTCGACCGCGTGGGCGGCGGAGACTCCTTCATGGGAGGCCTGATCTACGGCCTGCTGACCTACAAGGGCGACGACCAGAAGGCCCTCAACTTCGCAGTGGCCGCGTCATGCCTCAAGCACACCATCTTCGGCGACTTCAACCAGGTCACCGTGGCCGAAGTGGAGAACCTGATGAAAGGTGACGCTTCAGGAAGAGTATCAAGATAGAAATCATGGCAAAGTACAATAAACTCCAGGTCATCCAGACCTTCAAGGATACCGGAATAGTTCCCGTGTTCTACAACGCCGACGTGGAAGTCGCCAAGAATGTGGTGAAAGCCTGCTACGAAGGCGGAATCCGCGCGTTCGAGTTCACGAACCGCGGCGACTTCGCGCAGGAGGTGTTCGCGGAGCTCGTCAAGTTCGCGAACAAGGAGCTTCCGGGCATGATCATGGGCGTGGGTTCGGTAGTCGATCCCGCCACGGCGGCCCTCTACATCCAGCTCGGAGCCAATTTCGTGGTCGGCCCCGTGTTCAACCCCGCAATAGCCCCGATATGCAACCGCAGGCTCATCCCCTACTCACCCGGATGCGGCTCCGTGAGCGAGGTGAGCGCCGCCCAGGAAGCCGGCTGCGACGTATGCAAGGTGTTCCCCGGCGACGTGCTCGGACCTGCGTTCGTCAAGGACCTCAGAGGCCCCATGCCCTGGAGCCAGATCATGGTCACCGGAGGCGTCAAGCCCGAGAAGAGCAACCTCGAAGCCTGGTTCAAGGCCGGCGCCACCTGCGTGGGAATGGGTTCCAACCTCTTCCCGAAGGATGCCATCGCCGCGAAGGACTGGGCCAGGATCACCGCCCTCTGCAAGGAGGCGATCGAAATCGTAAAACAAGTCAAACAATAAAAATCCATTATGTCGACACAGAAAAAACTAATGACCAACTGGCGCTGGTGGATGGTGGTGCTCATGTTCATGGCCACCACCGTCAACTACATGGACCGCCAGGTACTCTCGCTGACATGGAAGGACTTCATTGCTCCCGAATTCCACTGGACGGACAATGACTACGGTACCATAACGGCAATCTTCTCGATCATCTACGCAATCTGCATGCTGTTCGCGGGCAAGTTCGTGGACTGGATGGGCACCAAGAAAGGATATCTCTGGTCCATAGGAGTATGGTCCACAGGCGCCTGCCTCCACGCGATCTGCGGCTGGCTGACCTGCCACATCGAGGGCTACGAGTCCATTCAGGTGATGCAGGCAGTCGAAAGCGGAACCGCGGCGGCTCTCGCGATAGCCTCGACGAGCGTATGGCTCTTCATCGCAGCACGTGCGGTGCTCGCCCTCGGTGAGGCCGGCAACTTCCCCGCCGCGATCAAGACCACGGCCGAATACTTTCCGAAGAAGGACCGCGCGTTCGCGACTTCCATCTTCAATTCCGGAGCTTCGGTGGGTGCGCTCATCGCCCCTGCGACCATTCCCCTTCTCGCCCAGTACTTCAAGGACAAGGGAGTCGGCGGCGGCTGGGAGATGGCCTTCGTGATCATCGGTGCCATAGGATATGTCTGGATGGCCTTCTGGGTGTTCATGTACAACAAGCCCGAGAAGAGCAAGCACGTGAACGCCGCCGAGCTCGCCTACATCCATCAGGATGACGAGGCGGAAGAAGCCGAGAAGACAAAGGAGCCTCAGAAGGAAGAGAAGCAGATCTCTCTCTGGAAGTGCTTCACCTACAAGCAGACCTGGTCGTTCATCGTCGGCAAGTTCTTCACCGACGGCGTATGGTGGTTTTACCTGTTCTGGGCGCCCGCATATTTCTCCGACCAGTTCGGCTACGCTTCGTCTTCCACCATGGGAGTTCTGCTGATCACCGCGCTCTACGCCATAGTGACCGTGCTCTCGATATTCGGCGGCTACCTGCCCCGCATCTTCGTGGACAAGAAGCACATGAACCCCTATAACGGACGAATGCTCGCGATGCTGATCTTCGCGTTCTTCCCTCTGTTCGCGCTGTTCGCGCAGCCCATGGGAGTGCAGTCGCCCTGGTGGCCTGCGATTTTCATCGGCCTCGCGGGAGCCGGACATCAGGCCTGGTCGGCGAACCTCTTCAGCACCATCGGTGACATGTTCCCGAAGAGTGCCGTGGCCACCATCACCGGAATCGGAGGCATGGCCGGCGGTATCGGCTCATTCTTCATCCAGAAGGCTGCCGGTATGCTGTTCACCAAGACCGGAGAGCTCGGCGCAGCCTTCACCTTCCTCGGCTTCGAGGGCAAGGAGGGCGGATACTTCATCATGTTCTGCTTCTGCGGCGTCGCATACGTTCTCGCATGGGCGATCATGAAGGGTCTCGTGCCGAAGTACAAGCCTATTCAGGTGAAATAGTCAAACCACTGCCATCAAGAACAAGAATGGCAGCTTTTGAAAAAGAAACCCGGACTCCAGCGAGCCCGGGTTTCTTTCATGCCGTCAGGACAATCAGCGTCTGCGGCGGGGAGAGCGTCCGGACCTGCCGGAGCGGTCGCCGCGCTTCCGGGGCTTCGCGTCGAAATCATCCGCATAGTCCGCGGCGCCTCCAGGGGTCTCCTGCGCGACTTCGACCACCACCCTGCGTCCGTTCCACGTCAGGCCGCGGAAAGCCCTCAGCACATTCTCGGTCTCCTTCTCGTCCACCTCGAAGAAAGAGAACTTCTTCATCAGGTCCACACGGCCCACATCCACACGCCTGCGTGTATTGTCGTTGAGCATGGCCATCAGGCCGCGGAGATTGAACCTGTCGATTTTTCCAAGGTTTATGTGCATTCTGACATAACCGGCCTCCGCCTTGCGCGGGCCCTTGTTCTCCTCCCTTACGCGCTGCTCCTTCTTCGAATCGGAGACGGTCTCTATCTCGTCCTTGTCGCGATAGTATTCGAAGAAGCGGTTGAACTCGTGGGAAACCACCCTCTTGATGAGATCCTCCTTGCCGAGCCAGTCCAGTTTGCGGTAGATCTCCGGCATGAACTCGTTGATCTCCTCCTCATTGACCTTGACCTTCTCCAGATCGTCTATCACCTTGAACAGCTGCTTCTTGCAAATCTGCCACGCCGTAGGCACCTCGCCCTTCTCGAACTGCTTGCCTATCGCCTTCTCTATGGCGCGTATCTTACCGCGCTCCTTCAGATTCACAATCGCGACCGAAGTTCCCGTCTTCCCCGCGCGACCCGTCCTTCCGCTGCGGTGAGTATAGCTTTCCGTATCGTCCGGAAGCCCGTAGTTTATAATATGCGTAAGATCGTCCACATCAAGTCCGCGTGCCGCCACGTCGGTAGCCACCAACAGCTGAAGATTCCTGATCCGGAACTTCTGCATCACCAGGTCGCGCTGCGCCTGGGAAAGGTCTCCGTGGAGCGAATCCGCATTGTACCCCTCCTGCATCAGCTTGTCGGCGATCTCCTGCGTCTCTCTCTTGGTACGGCAGAAGATGATGCCGTATATCTTCGGATTGTAGTCCACAATCCTCTTGAGAGTCTCGTACTTGTCCTTGGCATGAACCATATAGACGACATGCCTGACGTTCGCGGTGCCCTCGTTGCGCCGGCCGATGGTAATCTCCCTGGCGTCGTGCAGATAATTCTTCGAAATCCTCGCGATCTCGTCGCTCATCGTAGCCGAGAACAGGAGCGTGTTCCTCTCCTGCGGGACTTCCGAGAGAATGGCGTTGATATCCTCAGAGAAGCCCATGTTCAGCATCTCGTCAGCCTCGTCCATCACGACATTGGTCACAGTGGCAAGCGAGACGGTCCTGCGCTTCATCAGGTCAAGCAGCCGGCCGGGGGTCGCGACGATTATATGGACCCCTTTTTTCAGCGAGCGTATCTGGCTCTCGATGGACGAGCCGCCGTACACCGGCAGCACCTTCAGTCCGTCCACATACTTCGAATAGTCATTAAGGTCTCCTGCAATCTGCAGGCACAGCTCCCTCGTCGGGCAGAGTACGAGGGACTGGGGACGATTGTCCCCGACATCGGTCTTCTGGATCAGCGGCAGGCCGAACGCCGCTGTCTTGCCTGTTCCCGTCTGCGCCAGCGCCACCACGTCGTGGCCGTCTTCCAGAAGGTAGGGTATGACCTCTTCCTGAACCGGCATAGGGTACGCGTACCCCATCTCTTCGATCGCACGGCGTATCTCCTCCGACACGCCGAGTTCTTCAAATGTCTTCATCTATAAAATACTGCTTCGATTATTCGGGCGCAAAGGTAGTGTTTTTACTGCATTTTTATCGTATATTGGAGAGTTATGCGAAAATTACTGTACCTGATACCCCTGATGCTTTCCGCGGTGATTGCCGCCGGAACGGAAAGCGGAGCCGCGGAACCTGCGGCGGCCGGCAAGAGCGAAGGAAGTTTCATTGCCGGCGACGGCTGCTTCCTGCTGGACGGAGAGCCTTTCGTCATCAAGGCGGCGGAGCTCCACTATCCGAGAATCCCCCGCGAATACTGGGAACACCGCATCAAGATGTGTAAGGCGCTCGGCATGAACACCGTCTGCCTCTATGTGTTCTGGAATATTCACGAGCCGCGCATGGGAGAGTTCGACTTCTCCGGACAGAACGACATAGCCGCGTTCTGCAGGCTGGCGCAGGACAACGGGATGTATGTGATCGTGCGGCCGGGCCCGTATGTATGCGCGGAATGGGAAATGGGAGGCCTGCCGTGGTGGCTGCTCAAGAAGAAGGACATAAGGCTGCGCGAGCCTGACCCCTGGTTCATGGAGCGCACGGAAATATTCCTGAAGGAGGTAGGCAGGCAGCTCTCCCCGCTTACGATAGAGAACGGAGGGCCGATAATCATGGTGCAGGTGGAGAACGAATACGGCTCCTACGGCGAGGACAAGGAATATGTGGCCGCGATACGCGACATCCTGCGCGACTCGGGCTTCGCCGGCACCACGCTGTTCCAGTGCGACTGGGCAAGCAACTTCACGAAGAACGGACTCGACGACCTCGTGTGGACCATGAACTTCGGCACCGGAGCCGACATCGATGCCCAGTTCCGCCCGCTGAAGGAGCTCCGCCCTGACTCCCCGCTGATGTGCTCGGAGTTCTGGAGCGGCTGGTTCGACAAATGGGGAGCCCGCCATGAGACCCGCCCGGCGGAAGCCATGGTCGACGGCATAGACGAGATGCTCTCCAAAGGAATCTCCTTCTCGCTCTACATGACCCACGGAGGCACTTCGTTCGGGCACTGGGCCGGAGCAAACTCTCCGGGATTCGCTCCCGACGTGACCTCATACGACTACGACGCCCCCATCAACGAATACGGGCAGGCGACCCCGAAATACCGGCTGCTGCGCGAGGTCATGCAGAAATATTCCGACCGCAGGCTGCCGCCCGTACCGAAGCCGGCGGCGGAACTCATCAGCATCCCGGAATTCGAGCTCACGGAATACGCGCCGCTGGTCTTCGGCACCGACAGCATGTTCGCGAGCCGCTCTCCTATGACTTTCGAGGAGATGGACATGGGCTGGGGAAGCGCGATATACACCACCTCCCTGCCTGAGATCCCGACCTCCGGCCTCCTCATGCTCGACGGGGCCCACGACTACGCCAGAGTCTTCGTCAACGGCAGCTATATTGGAAGGACTGACAGAAGCAGGAATGAAACCACGGTGCTTCTGCCACCGGTGGACAGAGGCTCCATGCTGACAATAGTCGTCGAAGGGATGGGACGCATCAATTTCGGACGCGCGATAAAGGATTTCAAGGGTCTCACCGGGGACGTGACCATACGCGCCGAAGTCGACGGCGACGAGCTGACATGGAAGCTCAACGACTGGACCATGCGCACCCTCCCGGACGGACATCCGGATGCGTTGCGCGCGCTTGAAAGACGCAGGGACGGAGCCGCCATGGGCCTTTCGCTCGACTCGGACGCCGGCTACTATCGTGGATACTTCGATCTCAGACGCACGGGAGACACTTTCCTGAACATGCAGAACTGGGGGAAGGGCCAGGTCTATGTCAACGGACACGCCATAGGACGCTTCTGGAGCATAGGGCCGCAGCAGACCCTATACGTGCCCGGATGCTGGCTCCGTAAAGGCCGCAACGAAGTCATCGTGCTGGACATCTGCGGGCCTGAACGCCCCGTTATATGGGGTCAGGACAGTCCCGAACTCGACATGCTGCGCCTCGAAGAAAGCCCGCTGCACAACAATCCCGGGGACAGGCCCGACCTCAATTCTGCGGTTCCGGCGTCAGAGGGCAGCTTCAGCGGTGCGAGGGAATGGCAGACTGTCAGGTTCGGACGGCCTGCATCAGGCAGATATCTGGCCATCGAGTGCCTGTCCTCCGCCGACGGCGGCGAGCAGGTGAGCGTCGCGGAAATATATGCTCTGGACGCATCCGGAAAACGCATCGCAAGGGAACAATGGTCAGTAAAATACGCCGACAGCGAGGACATCAGCGGAGGCAACCGCGGCGCCGACAAGGCGTTCGACCTCCAGGAGACCACCTGGTGGAGCACCGTAGCCGGCGCTCCCCTGCCTCACCTGCTGGTCATCGACATGGGCTCCGAGCAGACGGTCACGGCAGTCGAATACCTTCCCCGCACGACCGGCTCCGCCTCGGACGGCATCGGGGAATACAGGATTTTCGTGTACTGAGCGTTTGTGTACCGGCCAAGGGTCGAACATGTCACAACCCACGCCACGCCGGAAGATTCAGAAGCTCCCGCTTATCCTGCCCATTCTCTCGTTGAGCAGTTCTTTGTATCTGATTTTCAATTCTTCATCCAAGAATGACTGTCCGATAAATTCAGACATTCGGGGCTGTAATCTGACATACTTTCCGATAAGTTTCTCAACAATTTTCGGCTCAATGCCCATTGTCACTCCGGCAGCAATGAAATCAGACCTCTTGATACGCTTCTTCCGGCCGTTCAATGTCAAAGCAAGTTCCTCATCGTCTTTCGGATTGAGAATGGCGGCATTGAGAAGGTCGTATGCCGGAGTCAGGCGAATCGTCCCGTCCTGCGGCTCATACAGGGAGAAATTCTTCAGGTGCATGTCATTGTTCCCCGTAATCCACGAGAACAGTACTGTTTCAAAAAAGTTGGTGACATCCATTTTCGGCATTGACGAATACTGTGCTATCGCTTTCGCGATGCGCTCATAGCTGCTCTTGTATTTATACTCTGTCTGCCGCTCGGTAAGCTGACACATATCTTCCATCGCAATCTTTTCTCCTTTGGCATCCCTGTCTATCCTTCTGGTCAGATAACACAATGTACCGTCAGCCATACGCATCAAAGTATGCGGGACAACATCGATTTTTGCCAGTTCAGCAAGATGCATGGTCAGATCTTCCGTTTCGGGCATAGACCCGAACTGCACCGTCTGCGGCTTGCAGACGAAATTGCCCCACAGCCCGACTATCGTCAGCCGCTGACTCCCTTCGTGTTCGTTCAGATGTAACGGCAGTTTAGGCTGGACACCGGTAAGAGATGTCCGATCTTTTATAATCTGCAATGCCAGTTGCTCCAAATCTTTACAGGTATAATCCAACTCCGGGACTTTTTCCGTACAGAAAAACTTCCTTGCACATCCCGGATGGAAGTCCTTTTCTCCTTTTTCAAGAGGACGGTAACAATACAGACACCTACACATCGCCGCTTCCCTCCGGATTTACAGGTTTGACACTTATTGCACCTATGCAGTCATTGCAGCACAGCAGGAGCAGGGACATCCTGTCAAGTGCACTTATGTCCGTATTGCGCAATGCCACATCCAGAAGCCAGCCTTCAGGAATGAGTCCGTCAAAGAAAGGGAACAGGACATTGCTCCGGTATGGCTGGTTTTGCAAGGGAAGTGTCTGGCTGACCGGCTTTGCGTTTTCCGAAGCAAGATACTCCGGAAGATAACGGAACTCATATCCGTCATCGCTTTCCGTAAGGACTCCGGCAGGGATGTCCTTGTAGTATATTTCCGCCTGTTTCATTCCTATCTGTTCTGCTTAGGCCGAGGGGCCATTTCGTAATTGAAGAACT
>DVLC01000067.1 GCA_018715685.1 Candidatus Cryptobacteroides merdipullorum | reverse complement strand
GTGCTCTGCGCATGGGGGGGGGTACTTGTCAGCAACCTCGCTAATGCACAGACTGTCAGATGTTCCGGTACGGTAACCGACCAGAGCGGAATTCCCATTCCCGGAGCAGCCATCGTAGAACAGGGAAGCTCGACCAACGGCGTCATCTCCGACGCGGACGGACTGTTCTCCATCACGGTCCCGACCGGAAAATCCCTGGAAATCTCCTGTATCGGCTATGAGTCAAGAACCGTAAGCCCCAGTCCCAACATGGTCATAGTCCTGAACGAGGACTCCATGCTACTGGAAGAGACGGTAGTAGTCGGCTACGGTACGGTCAAGAAGGCGAATGTAGTCGGATCTATTGCAAAAGTCTCGGAAGATGTCTTCAAGGATCGTCCCGTCGCGCGCATCGAGCAGGCTCTCCAGGGCCAGATGGCCGGAGTCTCCGTGCGCAATTCCACCGGTGAGCCGGGCGGCGACATCACGATCAATGTCCGCGGAGCGGCCTCCATCAACGGAGCCAGCACTCCTCTCTATGTGGTCGACGGCGTGCCCATTGACAATCTTTCCGGTATCAATCCGGGCGACATCGCTTCCATAGAAGTCCTCAAGGACGCGGCCTCGGCTTCCATATACGGTTCCCGAGGATCCAACGGAGTCGTGCTCGTGACGACAAAGAAGGGAGCGAAAGGCGAGCCCGTCATTACGCTCAACGCCTACACGGCAATTTCGACATTGGAGCGCAAGGTTGATGTCATGGACACCGACGAATGGCTGGTCTTCAACAAGAAATGGCTGGACAAGCAGTGGGTGAGCAACACGGGAATGTCCGCGGCGGCTTCACAGCAGGAAAGGCTCGCATACGCCGAAGCCGAGCTCGGAAAAAGCCTGACCGAACGCAGCGACATCGCCGCAGTCAAGAACACCTACGGACTTTACGACCCCTGGTGGGGAACTTCCGAACTTGAAGGAATCGACTGGCAGGACGAGCTCTTCAGGACAGCGCCCACCTATGACATCCAGCTCAGCGCCTCCGGAGCTACCGACAGACTGAACTACACGATTTCCGGAGGAGTCATGCAACAGCAGGGTATCATCCACGGATCATCGTACGACCGCTATACAATCAGAGCCAATGTAGAGTCCCAGGTCACCGACCGCATCAAGATCGGCGTCACCATAGCGCCTTCATACGGTCTGCAGCATGGCACCAACGTCAGCGGAAAGGACAACGCGGTCGCCCGTTCCCTCGGACTCACCCCGATGGTTCTTGCAGGAGCCGGAAGGATGGCGGGAGCGGATCCCTACAAGTTCTACTCCGACTGGGGAGCAGGAGCGAACAACCTCAGCCCCTATGTAATGGCCACCGGCCCCGAAAGAAGACGGGCCGACACCAGGATGAACACCTCATTCAACGCGACAATCAACATCATAGAAGGCCTGAACATAACGGGAACCGCCGCATGGAACTACAGAAACTATGTGGAACGGACCTATTCACCCACATGGGCCAGCGGCACATGGGACAAGGCCACTTACGAGGGAGAACTCTCAAGATCCACCTACAACACCACCACGAGCCACTCCCTGCTGTTCCAGGGCCTCATCACCTATGACAAGGAATGGGGAGTTCACAGCATCAACGCCATGCTGGGAGCCTCGATGGAACAGGAGAACTACAGCTACACCTATCAGGGAATGAGCAACTTCCCCAACGACAAGACCTGGGTGTTCGACAAGAACTCCGGAGCCAACATCGACACCAACACCATAGACTATAACGAAAACGCGCTCGTCTCATGGTTCGGCCGTATCCAGTACGCCCTCATGGACAGATACCTGTTCACGGTGTCACTGAGGCGCGACGGTTCTTCCAAATTCGGCCCGAACAACCGCTGGGGCTTCTTCCCGTCAGTTTCAGCCGCATGGAAAATCAACGAAGAGCCTTTCATGCAGGACATCGACTGGATAGGCACGACCAAGCTCCGCCTCAGCTGGGGAATGGCCGGCAACGACCGCATAGGCACGGCGCAGTTCCTCTCCAACATGGCATCCGCCAACTATGTCACGGGTGACGCGCAGGTGATGACGCCGGGTTACGTGATCGGCAACATAGCCAATTCAATGCTTGGATGGGAGACGACCTCATCGTACAATGTCGGACTCGACTTCGGCGTCCTTGATAACCGTATCTACATGACCGCCGACTTCTACAGCAAGAATACCACCAACCTTCTGTTGAACTCCCCCGTCTCCCTCATCACAGGCTTCTCCAACATGATGGACAATGTCGGAACCGTAAGCAACTGGGGATTCGAGTTCGAGCTGAACACCGTGAACATCGACACGCGCGATTTCACCTGGAACTCCTCACTGAACATCTACCTCAACCGCAACAAGATCACCAGTCTCGGCGACGATGACTCCGACATCACGTCCGGGCAGGGCAACACCATCATCCAGAGGGTAGGATATCCAATCAACTCCTACAGACTGCTCCAGGTGGAGCGCACCCTGACGGCCGACGACTTCGAGGCCGACGGCATCACCCCGAAGCCCGGCATCGCGATCTATGCGGGCCAGCGCCCCGGCGACTCGAAGTGGAAGGATGTCAACAATGACGGACGTATCACTTCCGCCGACTACGACGTGGTAGGAAGCTACGAGCCCCTGTTCGAGTGGGGATTCACCAACACCTTCAGATGGAAGAACTTCGACGCCTCCATCCTGCTGCAGGGCCGCGTCGGCGGAGATCTCCTCTCGATAGGCTCACGTTCCTGGAACCGTGCGACCAACGGGCCTACCTGGAACTACCTCAGCCGCTGGCTCTATGACTCCTACTGGTCAGAGGAGGAGCCCGGAGACGGAATGACTCCTGCATTCTATGCAACTGTCACCGGCGGGCAGTACGACACCAACTGGCTCTACGACGCAAGCTACCTGCGTATCAAGAACATAACCCTGGGCTACGACATTCCGCTCAAGTCCGACAAGGTGATAAGCAGACTCAGAGTCTACGCTTCCTGCGACAACGTGTTCATCTTCGACAGCTATGAAGCCGGCTTCTCTCCCGAAGCGGCCACCCAGGACAACGCCTCATCCGACTGGGGTGCATACCCTCTCTCACGCACATTCTCATTCGGTGTCAACATAACCTTCTAATCATCAGAACATGAAACTTAGATTGGCATACATTCTCACAGCTGCGGCATGCCTGTGCGCCTGTGACAAGATAATTGACATATATCCCGTGGAGAACAATTCCGCAGACCAGTTCTACACCTCGGAGTATGAAATCAACCAGGCGGTACTCGGAATATACTCAAGGCTCGGACGCAACGGAACCAATACCGACTACCCCACCGACCTCTATTACCAGGCCCTTGAAAGCCGTTCGGACAACCTGTACTACGCGGTGCTCGCCAACGCGCAGCGCGACCAGGCCGACATGCGCAACTTCCAGTGCTCCGACATCACCGGCCTGAACACCAACATCTACAAGAGGCTCTACTCGATGATCAACGACGCGAACACCCTGCTTGACAGGTCGCCGGAGAGCTACACGCGCCTGAGGGCGGAAGCGAGGTTCCTGAGGGCTCTGGCCTACTTCGACCTCATCCGCGCATACGGGCCGCAGCCGGTCCTCAACACCGTAGTCTCCGCCCAGGAGGCCAAGACCCTTGACCGCCAGCCGGTAACCGACGCATACGAACAGATCATCGGCGACCTGGAATACGCGGCCGCGAATCTTGACGACTTCTACACAGGCGACGATGCCGGCAGGGCCGGTTCGGTAGCCGCCACGGTGCTGCTCGGCGAAGTCTATGTCAACATGGCCGGCTATCCGGTATACGACTCCGGCGCATACCAGAAGGCTGTGGAAGTGCTCACTCCCGTAATGGACAAGGTCGCCACCCGCTGGGCCGACAATTTCAACGACGTGTTCGACATAAACCATGAGAACACCTACGACATCTTCTCGGTTCAGTTCGCTTCCGGCAACCAGGGCATGGGCTCCTCCCTTCCTGCATATATTTCCTCCGGCTCAAGCACCGAGACGAATTTCCCGGAATGGGTTTACCCGAGCTACACGCAGCAGGGCCAGGATTTCAGGGTCGACACACTGCTGGTCAATGACATGAAGGCGCGCGGCGACCTCCGTCTCGAAAAGACAGTGGCGGAAGGTTACTGGACGACTACCGAACACGGCTACACGCAGGAAGACACCCTCCAGTTCTACGAGGAGCGCTGCATCATGATCAAGTATCTTGTGAAGGACAACACAAACAACACCATCAAGGCGTGGAACGACTATCCTCTGAACTGCCCGATACTCAGACCCGCTGACGCATATCTCCTGCTCGCGGAGGCGCTCGTCGGAGTCAACCGTGCCGGCGAGGCGGCGCAATACCTCAACAAGGTCAGAAGCAGGGCCGGACTTGACGACATCGCATCGCCCACGATGGACGACATAATGTACGAACGCAGATGCGAGTTCATCGGAGAAGGCAAGAGATTCTTCGACCTCGTGCGCCAGGGTGAAGATGTCTTCCTGGATACGCTGCAGGAATTCTCCGACCATTATGAGCATGTGACCGCCATGGGCGCGAGCAACCCGTCCAAAAAGGACATGCTGCTGCCTATTCCGCAGACAGTCATGAACATCCACACTCATTGGGATCAGAATGAAGGCTATTGATTCTTCATCCAGACCATGACATCCGCGGGCCGGCGGCCCTGCGATGCGCATCAACCCCGAATGTTCATGAAAGGACTTCGGGGTTATTTGTTGTCATATCGCCGATTTTTTCGTACTTTGGAAGTCGTTTTGGAGTTCCGCAAAAATTCCGAAACAGCTTCCTGGCCAAAACCGCTGATATTTTTTATACCGATATGCAAACACCGAAATTAAAGACATGTCTGCGAATGCTGCTCTGCGCATCCGCATTCGTTTCGCTTGCCGCCTGTTCCGGCGGCGGCGCGTCCGTTCAGGAAACCGGAGAGCTCGGATGGCCCGAGATCACGTCCCAGACCAAACCCTGGTCGCGCTGGTGGTGGCCCGCCAGCGCCGTCGGAAAGGCCGACATCGACACCATGCTCACGAGGTATTCGGAAGCCGGGCTCGGCGGTCTCGAAGTGACCACCATCTACGGCGCGAAGGGCTACGAAGACCAATATCTCGACTACCTCTCGCCCGAATGGATGGAACTCTTCACCTACACCCTTGACGAAGCCGCCGGCAAAGGCCTCGGCATCGACCTCGCCAACGCCTCCGGCTGGCCTTTCGGCGGCCCGTGGGTGACTCCCGACTATGCCTGCCGCTACCTTGCGACAAGGACGTGGGAGCTTGAGGGCGGCGAGAAATTCGCCGGAAAGATAGAATATGTCGAGAAGCCTATGGTGCGCAGCCTCGGCAAGAAGGCCGACATCTCGCAGCTCGAATATCCCGTTGCGGCGAACGACAGCCTGCAGCAGTACGCCTTCGAACAGGTGCGCTACCCCCTCTCGCTGCCGCTCATCGCGGTGGCGGCCTACGGCGCCGACGGGGAATATGAGGATCTGACCTCCCTGGTCGGAGAGGACGGAAACCTTGACTGGACGGCCCCCGAAGGCGACTGGACAGTCTGCGCGATGTTCCTCGGATGGCACGGCAAGATGGTCGAGCGAGCCGGCCCCGGAGGTGAAGGCGATGTGATCGACCATTTCTCGGGCGACGCCATCACCCGCTACCTCGCGAAGTTCGACGAGGCGTTCAAGGGCTATGACATCAGCGGAATCCGCTACTACTTCAACGACTCCTACGAGGTTGACGACGCCGTCGGCGACTCCGACTGGACCGAGGATTTCTTCAATGAATTCCAGACCCGCCGCGGCTATGACCTCAAGCCCTACATGCTCGACCTGCTCGGCAGGGGCGACGACAAGGATGTGGCGGGCCGCGTGCTCTTCGACTACCGCACGACAATCGGCGAGCTGCTGCTTGAGAAATATTCGATGATGTGGCAGGAATGGGCCGCGAAGCAGGGCAAGGGCATACGCAACCAGGCCCACGGCTCACCCGCCAACATCCTCGACCTCTATTCGGTCAGCGACGTGCCCGAGACCGAGGGACGCAGCATAATCGGGATGAAGACCGCCTCTTCGGCCGCCCATGTCTGCGACAAGCCGCTGACTTCTTCAGAATCGGCCACATGGCTGAACGAGCATTTCCGCTCGAATCTCGGAGATGTCAAGACCGCGATGGACACCTATCTTCTGTCGGGAGTCAACCATACCTTCTACCACGGCACCTGCATGTCCCCGAACGACGCTCCCTGGCCGGGATGGCTGTTCTACGCCGCCGTGCACTTCCAGCCCAACAACAGTTTCTGGACCGACTTCGCGGCTTTCAACAAATATGTCGCACGCTGCCAGTCCTTCCTCCAGGCCGGAAAACCCGACAACGACATACTCCTGTTCTTCGACGCCACCGACCTGCTGTCCGAGCCGGCGCGCAACTCCCTGCTCTTCCACATGAACCAGAACACGCCCGCACAGAGCGCCATAGGCGAATCCGCCTCCTACCTCTATGACAAGGGCTACACCTGGGACTACATCACAGACAGGATGCTGGCCGACAGAGTTTCGGTAAAGGACGGGAAGATAGTCACAAAGGGCGGCACAGCCTACTCCGCCGTGATCATCCCCGAATGCGAGATGATGCTTGCCGGGACTTTCGAGAGACTTGTCGAGCTCGCCCGTGCAGGAGCCACAGTCATGATAGAGAACGAACTGCCCGAGGACGTGCCCGGTCTCGTGAATCTCGACGCGAACCGCAGAAAGCTCGCCGAACTCAAGGGAGAACTGAACTTCACGACAGAAGGCGGAATCAGCGCCGCCGGCTGCGGCAAGGGTGTCATCTATGTTTCCGACAACCTGGACGCAATGCTCGCAGCTGCAGGAATCACCCGCGAGACCATGTATGATGCCGGACTGCAGTGCATCAGCAGAGTCAAGGACGACGGCGGCAAGTACTACTTCGTCAAGAACCCCGGAAGCGAGACCGTGCAGGGATGGATTCCTCTCGACGCCGTGTGCGGAACCGTCGGAATCTACAACCCCATGACCGACGAGTTCGGCTACGGGAAGCTGCGTGACGCAGGCGACGGCAGGAAGGAAGTCTTCATGAAACTGCTTCCCGACGAGTCGCTGCTGCTGGAGACCTTCGCAGGAAGCTACGGCGGCGAGGAATATCGTTTCTTCAACGAAGCCGGAGAGCCCGGGACGATTGAAGGCTCATGGACTGTCAGCTTCGTCAAGGGAGGTCCCGAACTTCCCGCTTCCAGGACGGTGAGCAAGCTCGGCTCGTGGACTTCTTACGGCAGCGATGCCGCCGTCTTCAGCGGCACGGCGGAATACAGCATTGAGCTGCCCGCGATGTCCGGAGACGCCGAAGTCTGGAAGCTTGACCTCGGAGACGTCCGCGAGACGGCTTCCGTATGGCTCGACGGAGAGTGCATCGGAACCCTGTTCAAACAGCCTTTCGCCGTGACGCTCTCGCGTGAGCAGGTTCAGGCCGGCGGCAGGCTCACGGTCAAAGTATCCAACTCGATGGAGAACCGCATCGCATGGATGGACAGGAACGGCAAGCCCTGGAAGATCTTCTACAACGCCAACATGCAGGCCAGGCTGCCGCAGGACCGCGGTGCCGACGGCTACTTCACCGCCGCAGGCTGGGACACAGTGGATTCCGGACTGCTCGGCCCCGTGACGCTGACACCGATGGCGGCCATAGCCGAATAATCCGACACAAATCATATTGCAGAAGCAGATGCCGTCCGGTGTCTGCTTCTGTTATTATACGCTTTGACTGACATTCGGACCGAATGGCGAGCCGGCTGCCTCCGGGGAGGCTTGCCGCCCGCGGCAGTGAGCGGGCAATGCTCCTCCGCTCCGCTACGGAGCATTGCTGGAGCGCAGCGGAACCTCCCCGGAGGCAGCCGGCTCGCCATTCATTACAATATCGTGAAAAGAGACTAGTCGTCGAGAGAAATCTCCTTGAGCTCTGCGCGGTAGGCCGTCAGCAGACGCGACTTGGAGATGAAGCCGAGATACCTGCGGTTCTCGTCAATGACAGGCAGACGCCAGGCCCCGGTACGGTCGAACTTGTTCATCACCGAGTCCATCTTCTCGCCATAATAGATATAGTCAGGAGGAGTCTCCATCAGATTGTAGACATGAATCCTGTCATACTGGTCAGTATCGAAAAGATATTTGCGCGCCGCCGCCAGGTCGACCATGCCCTGGAAGCGCCCTTGCGAATCGATTACGGCCAGCACAGCCGCGTCAGTCTCTGACACGACGTCCACCACCTCCCTGAGCGTGGCGTCAATCTGCACCTTAGGATATTTGTCGCGGATCAGGCTGTTGGTGTTCAGAAGGGTCAGCACCGCCTGGTCACTGTCGTGCGTGAGCAAGTCGCCGCTCTGAGCTATACGCTTGGTATATATCGAATAGCGCTCGAATATGCGGACCGTTCCGAACGAAACCGTGGAAGTAAGGATCAGAGGCAGAAGCAGCTCGTAGCCGCCGGAAATCTCCGCTATGAGGAATATGGCGGTCATCGGAGACTGCATCACGGACGCCATCAGGGCGGCCATGCCCACGAGCACGAAGTTCTGCTCGGGCACGTCGGCTCCGGCAAGATTCAGGCAGCGGCTCACGACGAATCCCAGAATCGCTCCGGCGAACAGAGTCGGGCCGAAGGTACCGCCGACTCCCCCGCCCGAATTGGTCAGCGTCATCGCGACTATCTTGAAAAACAGCACGAGCAGGAAGAACAGGGGCACGCCCCATGCCGAGCGCATCATGAATCCGAGCACCGAATTCCCCTCGACGGCGATCTCGCGGCCGGCGAGCAGAGCGTTCAGCGAGTCATAACCCTGACCGTACAGCGGAGGGAACAGGAAGATCAGCACGCCGAGCGCGAAGGCGCACAGCAGCCAGCGAAGATACACATTGCGTATGCGGCCCAGCTTGTCCTCCATCCATAGCGTGCCGTTGGTGAAATAAAGCGAGAAGAAGCCCGCTGCGACGCCCAGAATCAGATAGAAAGGAATGTTCCCGAGCGAAAACGGGGTCAGAGTGCAGGCGAAGACAGGCGTCGCGCCGCGGAAGATGCACGAGACCACCGTAGCGGAGATGGTCGAGATCAGCAGCGGCAGCATGGAGTTCATCGACACGTTGAAGAGAAGAATCTCCATAGTGAACAGCACGCCCGCAAGAGGTGCCTTGAATATCCCGGCTATGGCGCCGGCCGCGCCGCAACCCAGCAGAATCGTGATGCTGCGGTAAGAAAGGCCGCAGATACGGCCTATGTTGGAACCGATCGCGGCTCCGGTGTAGACTATGGGGGCCTCGGCTCCGACAGAGCCTCCGAACCCGATTGTGAACGACGAAGTGAGCACCGAGGACCAGGTGTTGTGGGGCCTGATCCTGGACTCGTTGCGCGACACCGCCAGAAGCACCTTGGTCACGCCGTGCCCGATATTGTCACGCACCACATACCTGACCAGAAGCAGGGATATCAGCATTCCGACCCCCGGGAGTATCAGAAAGCGCCATCCCTCCCCGTCACCGGCAAGGTTTCCTCCTATCAGGAAATGGCTGATCTTCTCTATCGCTCCGTCAAGAACGACAGCGGCGCACCCGGAGAGTACGCCGATAATAAAACTGAGCAGCAGAAGCCTGCTGTGCTCCGACAATTTTCCTAACGGATTATTCAGCTGCATCCTGAGGTTCGTCGTCAGCTCCGTACTGCGAGATGTTGTCGTCAGGAAGAGTGCCTCCCTCGTCGCCCCCGACCGCGCTTGCACCTGCGACCTGCTCGTTCTCCGCATCCTCTTCCCCCTCAAGCCAGCGCTCGATGTCGTCGGCATCGTCGATCTTGACCTTGATCTTCACAAGGTATATCGCGTCCGGCACCTCAATCATCACCGCATAGAACGGCGTGCCGTCAGGCTTGGTATATTTGACGATGTC
>DVLC01000066.1 GCA_018715685.1 Candidatus Cryptobacteroides merdipullorum | reverse complement strand
TGCTATCCTTTTCAAAAAGAAGAACCGGACATCCTCGGAAATACCTCGTAAAATTTATGTCGACAAATATCAAAACAGCTTCTAATATTCCAGCGAAACCGCCTGCTTCAGCTCTTCTTCGCCGTTGACAGGGACGAGGGTGAAGCCCCAGGCGTTCTCCACGCTGCCGTCGATGATGTAGCGCGGGTTCACGGGAGCGCCCCAGGAATTGTCACCTCCGACACCCATCATGATCTTGTCGAGACACAGCTCGACGAAGTCTCTCGGGCGTATGTCGTTGATGTGGGTCTGTCTGCGGCCGTTGGTCACGTCGACGTCCTGGTTGTTGTAGTTGTTGAGCTGCACGGGCTTTCCGCTCTCCGCGCTGTCGAAATCCTCGACAGTGTTGCGAAGCGCGTTGAACTCGATCACTCCGTCGGCAATCACGGCGAGTCCCTTGCCGTTCTCGTCGGTGAGGGCCGTCCAGCGCACGTCGGTGCGGTGTCCGTTCTCCTGAGGTCTCACATAAGGGAAGTACATGTCTTCAGCCGTGGTCGACCACAGGCCCACGGGCGAGCCGGTCTTGCGGTCCCAGTAGTTGTCGCCGTCGCCGCGTCCGAAATAGTTCACGACATGATACTCCGCGGGCAGCCTGAATCTCAGGCCTATTCTGGGAATCGTCGGCTTGTTCCTTCCGTCGGCGTCAGATTCGGGTACGACTCCGAGCACGGCGTTCACCTTGACAGTCCCGTCGGGGCGAATGTTGTATGTGACTGTATACTCGGTGCCTATTTCTCCGAGAGCGTAGACTGCGGTGACGGTCGCGCTTCCGGAGTTCTTCCTGACCTTCAGCGAGGCAAGCTCGGGGTTCATGGAAGCCTCCTTCCATGCTGCGGAGCGGGCGGGCAGCCTGTTGCCGTAGTCGTTGTCCACAGGGCCGCGCCAGAAATTCGGGCGGAGTCCGAATCCGTCCTTGACATATTCGACTCCTCCGACTCTGTAGGAGCATACGGCTCCTTCGCCGCGGTCGAACGCGAACTCGACTTCGCCGCGAGGACCTTCGGTCGCCACCTTCAGCAGCCTGCCGTCATCGGAGATGACGAACTTCGCCTTTCCGGTCTCCGCCTCGGGCCGCGAGCCTTCAGTTGCGAGACTGAACTGCTCGAATCCGACAATATGTCCTTCAGGAAGCCCCTTCGACGGGGTCCTCACGAGTGCGTATACATTGAGATGATATTCGCTTCCGGGCTTCTTCCCGTCGAGCCTGAAGGGTACTTCCACCGTCGCGCTTTTCTCGGGCGCGATGTCCTCCACGATGAAGCTTCCGCGGTCGATCTCCACGCCGTCCTCGGTGAGGACATAGCTGTAGTCGTATTCGTTGAGATTGGTGAAGAAGTGTCTGTTGGTCAGCCTGATCGTGCCGTTCTCAATGTCTTCGGCCTCGAAGAGGAAGTTCTGGTAGACCTTCTTGACCTCTTTCAGCGCAGGGTGAGGGGTGCGGTCGGGGTTGATCAGTCCGTTGCAGCAGAAGTTGCCGTCGGAAGGCATGTCGGTGCCGAAGTCACCGCCGTAGGCCCAGAAGCCTCCGTCGCCCCTGTCGGTCCATACTCCCTGGTCCACCCAGTCCCAGATGAAGCCTCCCTGGAGCTGGCGCGCGTTGTAGAACACATTCCAGAGATCCACGAGGTCGCCCGTGCTGTTGCCCATGGAGTGCGAATACTCGCAGCTTATGTAAGGCTTGGTCAGCTCGCGGCTGTCCATCCTGAGCAGGGTCTGCTCCGAAGGGTACATGGGCCAGATGATGTCGGTGTTGTCGCCCATGCCGGCACCGCCGTAGACCACGGGACGCATCTTCTCCTTCGCGCGCAGCACGTCGTACGCCCTGATGAAGTTCTCTCCGTTGCCTCCCTCGTTGCCGAGCGAGAAGATTACGACGCAGGCGAAATTCTTGGTGCGTTCGTACATGTTGAGCTCCCTGTCAAGCACGATGGGCCAGCAGCTCCTGTCGTTGGCGAAGCCGCGCCATCCGTGGTTCTCCACATTGGCCTCGCTGCACACATAGAAGCCGTATTCGTCGCAGAGCTCGTAGAAGCGGCGCTGCTGCGGGTAGTGGCTGGTGCGTATCGCGTTGATGTTATGCTGCTTCATGAGCTCGAAGTCCTTTATGAGAAGTTCTTCGTCGAGCACATGCGCGTCCCAGGGCGAGTGTTCATGTATGTTCACGCCCTTGAGCATCACGCGCTTTCCGTTGACATAGAAGTTCGTGCCTACGACGAAGGAGCTGCGGAAGCCGATTTTCGATGAAGTGTACTCCACGGTTCCGTCAGGATTCGTGACCGCGAGCACGGCGGTGTAGAGCGCCGGCTTTTCAGCGCTCCACGGCTGCACGTTCATCACGGTGCGGGAGAACCCCGCATATTCGCCGTCGTTCAGATCGCCTGAAGGCTCGACGAGAACCTTCTTGCTGTCGCTCCATATTTCATTGCCTTCCGGATCCCGCAGGGTGAGCTGCAGGCCAACGATTCCGCTGCTGTCGCCGAGGTTGGCCAGCTTGACCTTGTAGTCCAGCATTCCGTGCCTGAAACTGGGGTCGAGAGGGGAGTCCACGACTATGTCGCGGATCAGTATCTCCGGGCGGGAGGTCAGGTAGACGCTTCTCTCGATGCCGCTGATGCGCCAGAAGTCCTGGCATTCGAAATAGCTGCCGGTGGACCAGCGGTGCACCCTGAGTGCCAGCAGATTGTCACCTTCCTGCAGCCAGGGGGTGATGTTGAACTCGGCGGGGTTCTTGGAATCCTCGGAATATCCTACCTTGTGTCCGTTCACATACACCCAGCATGCGGACTTGACTCCGCCTAACTGGACGAACACCTGCCTTCCGTCCCAGTTGTTGGGTACGGTGAAGGTCGTGCGGTAAAGCGCTCCCGGGATTTCATCGGGGAAGGACGGGGCCTTCTTCGCGCCGGTGTTCGGATCCATCTCGTACGGAGAATTGACATAGATGGGGGTTCCGTAGCCCTTGAACTCCCAGTTGGACGGAACCTCGAAGCGGTCCCAGCCGGAATCGTCGAATCCGGGCAGGAAGAAATCCTCCGGCAGCTCGCGGAAGTCGTCAGCATAGCGGAAATTCCATATTCCGTCGAGGGACTTGTAGTATTCGGATCGGGAGTAGTCGTTGGCGACTGCCCTGTCTTTCGATCCGTAGAGCATGTAGTCGGCATGGGGGTATTCCCTGCCGGCCGACGGGATGGAAGGGTCCTTCCATTCGTCCTGCGCAGACACGGCCGAACACAGGGCCGCGAGCGCGATGGCGGTCAATAATATCCTGTTCATCTTTGAAAGTTGTGTGTCATTTCATCATCCTGCTTACAGGCAGGCTCTTCAGGCTGCGCAGACCCCGGGCCGCGCTCGCTGCGTTGCGGTGAGCCCCTGCCAGCGAGGAGTGCACGGGATCCTTGCAGAACTGGGCGTCCGCCTCCTCGCCGTCCATGCGGTCGAGCATTGCCGCGGAGATCTCGTTGAGGTCGACGAAATATGCGCCGGCCTGCTCCGCAGCCTCCCTGGCCCATTCGGTGTAGTTCTTCTCCCTCACGATACGGCCGTCCTCACCCCGGAAATTCCTCGGAGTGATGCTCATCACTATCGGAATCGCTCCCTTCTCCATGGCGTCGAGGCAGAACTTGCGTATGTACCATCCGAAGCTGTAGATGCCTTCGTTCAGTCCGGTCGGCTCCATGGTCATGACCTCCTTGTCGTCGGAGTTGCCCTTGAACTCGCCTCTGGCCTTGCCCCGGTTGATCGGGCCTCCGTCGTTGTGGCCGAACTGAATTATCACGTAGTCGCCCGGGCGGATCTCGTCGTAGACCACGTTCCAACGTCCTTCGTCCAGAAAGGTGCGTGCGCTGCGTCCGGCCTTGGCATGGTTGTCCACGGTGATTTTCCGCGGGTTGACATAGTCCTCCATGACCTGGCCCCAGCCCCACTGTCCGCTCTGCTGGGAGTTGTCAATCTTTCCGGTGGAGTCGCCGACGATGAAGAGCACCGGCTTGTCGCCGTCCCTGGCCGCGCTTTCCCGCACGGTCTCAGGCAGGAGATACCGGGACAGCCCGATGTCCGGCCTCCGGCGCAGTTCCTCGACGAAGGTCTCGGCGTTTATGACCGCGCCGAACGAGCTGCTGTGTATTCCGTCGCTGAAGTAGAGATATTCGACTTTCCTTCTGTCGAACACATTGTCGTATTTATGTCTGATGGCGGCGTTGAAGTCGATGAACGGAACGTCCTTCTCCTCGGCTATCTTCCTGATGGCTTCGGTGTTCCTGTCGGGCACGGTCTTTCCGTCCTCACCGAAGTTCTTCCTTGCGGTGAGAGACAGCAGGACGGGATTTCCACCGCGCAGGCGTATTTCGTCGATGTAGATTCGGAGGTATTCTCCGTAGGTGAGGATTCTCTCGCGGGTGCCGTTGCCCGGGAGGATCACTTCGGAGTATTCCTTCCCGGTGCCTGGCAGTATGCCTCTGAAACGCCCGTCGGTGAATTCGGCCCCGCCGTAGCGGTCGTTATGGCCAAGCTGTATTATGACCCAGTCGCCGGGCCTGACTGCCCGGAGTACGGGAAAGAGCCAGCTTTTGTAGTACGAGCGCGTGCTCTCGCCTCCGAGCGCGTGGTTCTCTATGCTTATCCTGTCGCAGTCGAAATAGTTAGGCAGATAATATCCCCAGCCCCACTGGCCGTTGAAGCCGTTGCCGTCGATTTCGGTGCGCATGGTCGAGTCGCCTATCAGGAAGAGCACGGGCTTGTCGCCGTCACGGCGCGATCCGGGCACGGGCCTTTCTGTCATACGTCTGTTGAGGCTGTCGAGCGCGGGGCTGATGTCCAGGCTGTCGGACTGCACGGGGAAGTAGACTTTGCGGCCTTTTCCGTCGGGAACGGGGGTTTCAGGCGGCAGGACCCTGACTTTGAGGTCGGGTTCCGCCTTCATGAGAGCGGCTGCCTGGCGGGGGATGTCCCTGCCGGCGGCTTCCGGATCGAGCATGCCTGTCTGGGCAAGACAGTCGAAGCAGACTGCGGCTGCCACCGCGGTCAAGATCAGTTTCAGTGTTTTCATTATATTAGCGGTCAGTGGCTTTTCAGCCTTTTATGTCAATCTTGAAGCCTTCGTCGGTCAGCGGCCGTACGAGTTCCTCCATCTGTGCGGCGCTGAACTTGACGAGGCCTTCCTGCGGTGTGGGCCTGGCGATGGTGTACACCATTATCTCCCTTGGCCGGAGCATGCGGACTATGTCCATCCACGCCGCGAGCTGCTGCGGATCGGAGGAGTCGAAATCCTTGCTTTTCAGGAACATGGTCTGCATCACGAAATCGCCTTCGAAGCGCTTCAGGGCCTCTATTGTGCGTTCCAGGCTGTAACCCGGCGCGGGTCTGTTTATTCTGCCCGTCGCCTCGTCGGTCGGAGCGTCGATTTTCATTATAGGGTTGTCAACCTTGCGCAGCGCTGCGAATACGTCCGGGACATGCACCCTCGTGGCGTTCGAGAGCACCGAAACCTTTGCGTCAGGAAGCCATCTGTCACGCAGCGCCAGCGTGTCGTCGATTATCTGCGGGAATTCCGGGTTTAGGGTGGGTTCGCCGTCGCCGGAGAAGGTGATCGAGTCCACGTGCACTCCGTCGGCGGCCAGCCGCTTCAGCCTTGCCTCCAGCGCTTCGCGCACTTCCTCCGCGGTCGGCATGCGCCTGTCGTCCAGTCCGTCGCGGTTCCATCCGCATTCGCAGTAGATACAGTCGAAATTGCATATCTTGCCCTCGCGCGGCAGCAGGTTGATGCCGAGCGACGAGCCGAGGCGCCGGCTGAATATGGGCCCGAATACGGTTTCCTCCCTTATCATCGCGTCAGAATTTTCCGTCCTTGTTGGCCTCCTCTATGGTCTGGTAGAGGTAGGTGGGATAGTGGCCGTTGAAGCAGGCGAGGCAGAGCTCGCTGCGGCGTCCGGCTTCATAGAGCGCCTTCTCGGAGAGGAAGGCGAGAGAGTCCACGTCGAGTGTCTTCCTGACTTCTTCAAGGCTCTTGTGGGCGCATATCAGTTCGTCGTAGGTCGAGATGTCCACTCCGTAGAAGCAGGGCCGGGTGATGGGAGGGCTGGCGAGACGCAGATGCACTTCGCTCGCGCCCGCGTCCCTGAGCATCCTGACTATACGTTTCGACGTGGTTCCTCGTACGAGGGAGTCGTCTATGAGCACGACCCTCTTCCCGCTGACCACCGTCTTGACCGCGGACATCTTCATCTTCACGCCCTTTTCGCGCATTTCCTGCGAGGGCTGTATGAAGGTGCGGCCTATGTACTTGTTCTTGACCAGCCCCATCTCGTAAGGCAGGCCCGAGGCTTCCGAATAGCCCATCGCGGCGCTGAGGCTTGAGTCCGGCACGCCCACTACGATGTCGGCGTCGGCCGGGGCCTCCTCGAACAGCAGCCTGCCGGTAAGCTTGCGGAAATTATGAACGTTGCAGCCTTCTATGTCGCTGTCGGGACGCGAGAAGTAGATGTACTCCATCGCGCACATGAAATGGTGGCGGAAGTCGGAATAGAAGGTCGAGCGCACGCCCTGACGGTCGATGGTCACGATCTCTCCCGGCTCTATGTCCCTTATGAACTCGGCGCCTATGACGTCGAACGCGCAGGTCTCGCTGCTCAGCACATAGCCGTCGCCCAGCCGTCCGAGCGAAAGCGGCCTTAGGCCGTGCTTGTCGCGGCAGGCGTAGATGCGGTGGCTGGTCATTATCAGGAAGGCGAAGGCGCCCTCTATCATGTTGAGCGCGTCCTTGATGGCCAGGATTCTGGGCTTCTTGCGGTCCTGCGTGTCCTTCCTTATCAGATGGGCGAGTATTTCGCTGTCGGAGGAGGATTGGAACAGGCTTCCGTTGTCCTCGAGGTAGCGGCGCAGCTGCTGGGAGTTCACGAGATTGCCGTTGTGGGCGAGGGCGAAGTCGCCGGTGTTGTGGTGGAAGAGGAAGGGCTGCACGTTCTCGATGGTGCTGGCCCCGGTGGTCGAGTATCTCACATGGCCTATCGCCATGCCTCCCGGAATGGACTTGAGCCTGTCGCCGTCGAACACTTCGGTGACGAGACCCTGGCCCTTGACCCGCCTGAGGACTCCGTCATCGCCTCTGGCCACTATTCCGCAGCCTTCCTGCCCCCTGTGCTGCAGGGCGTGCAGTCCGTAATACACTAGATTGGCGGCATCCGGAACTCCGAATATGCCGAAGACTCCACACTCCTCGTGGATTTCTGCGCCGGATTGGTTCATAACGGGGACAAAAGTAATAATTTTTCGCCGCTTCTTCTCGGAAAAACCTTAAATTCGCGTCGGAATTATTCTCTTAAGTCACCATGAAAGCCATCACAAAGACTGATTTCAGTTTTCCCGGCCAGACGGCCAGGTACACGGGCAAGGTCCGCGATGTCTACAGCATCGGAAACGATTACATCATCATGGTCGCAACCGACCGCATCTCCGCATTCGACGTGGTGCTGCCGCGCGGCATACCCTTCAAGGGACAGGTTCTCAACCAGATAGCCTCCAAGTTCCTTGACGCCACTTCCGACATCGTGCCCAACTGGAAAATCTCAGAAGTCGACCCGATGGTGACCGCCGGATGGAAATGCGAGCCGTACAAGGTCGAGATGGTGATCCGCGGCTACCTCTCCGGACATGCGTGGAGGGAGTACCGTGACGGAAAGCGCAGCCTCTGCGGAGTGGCCCTTCCAGACGGCCTCGTGGAGAACCAGAAGCTTCCTGAGCCCATAATCACTCCGACCACCAAGGCTGCCGAGGGCCACGACGAGGACATCAGCCGTGAGGACATAATAGCCCAGGGCATAGTGAGCCGCGGTGAATACGAGCAGTTGGAGGCGTACACACGCGCGCTTTTCCAGCGCGGAACCGAGATGGCGGCGCGGAAGGGCCTCATACTCGTGGATACCAAGTACGAGTTCGGCCGCCGCGACGGGAAGATTCTGCTGATGGACGAGATCCACACTCCGGACTCTTCAAGATATTTCTACGCCGACGGCTATGAGGAGAGGCTTGCGCGCGGAGAGAGGCAGAAGCAGCTCTCGAAGGAATTCGTCCGCGAATGGCTGATGGCTAACGGCTTCCAGGGACTTGCCGGCCAGACGGTGCCCGAAATGACCGACGAGGTGGTGGCCGGAATCACCGACAGGTACATCGAGCTCTACGAGCACATCACGGGCGAGAAATTCGTGCCAGCCGAGAACGGCGACGTGGAGAAGCGCATTGAGAATTCGATACTTTCATTCCTTAAAAGATAGGACGCCATGATCGAGAGATATTCACGCAAGCTGATGCGGGACGTATGGACCGAGGAGAACAAGTTCGCGGCATACCTGAAGGTTGAGATCCTGTCGTGCGAGGCATGGAGCCGTCTCGGGGTGATTCCCGCGGAGGACGTGGAGAAGATACGCGCCAATGCGAGCTTTTCCGTCGACCGCATCAAGGAGATAGAGGAGCAGACCAGGCACGATGTCGTCGCCTTCACCCGCGCGGTCAGCGAGAGCCTCGGCGAGGAGAAGAAATGGGTGCACTACGGACTCACTTCCACCGACGTGGTGGACACCGCGAACGGCTATCTGCTCAAGCAGGCCGACGCCATACTGCTCAAGGATCTCGAGGATTTCCTTGAGGTGCTGCGCAGGCGTGCGCTCGAGTTCAGGAGCACTCCCTGCATAGGCAGGACCCACGGAGTCCACGCCGACATCACCTCCTTCGGCCTCAAGTGGGCGCTGTGGTATGAGGAGACGAAGCGCAACATCGAGCGTTTCAAGTATGCCGCGGCCGGCGTCGAGGCTGGAAAGATGAGCGGTGCTGTCGGCAATTTCGCGAACATTCCTCCTTTCATCCAGGACTATGTCTGCGAACAGCTCGGCATCAATTCCGCCAACATCTCCACGCAGGTGCTCCAGAGGGACAGGCACGCCTATTATCTCGCGACCCTCGCTGTGATAGCTTCTACCCTCGAGCAGATGGCGATGGAGGTGCGCAGTCTTCAGCGCACCGAGGTCCGTGAGGCCGAGGAGGCTTTCCGCAAGGGTCAGAAGGGCTCCAGCGCGATGCCTCACAAGCGCAATCCGATCAGCAGCGAGAACATCTGCGGCTGTGCGCGCGTGATGCGCGGCTACATGTGCTCGTCCTACGAGAACGTAGCCCTGTGGCACGAGAGGGACATCTCCCATTCTTCGACCGAGCGTATCATCCTGCCCGACGCCACCGAACTTCTCGACTACATGCTCAACCGCTTCAAGGGCATACTCGAGAATCTCGTGGTCTATCCCGAGAGGATGCTGTCGAACATCTACCTGACCCGCGGGGTGATTTTCGCCCAGAGGGTCATGAACGCGCTGATTGGCAAGGGCTTGTCGCGCGAGGAGGCCTACGACACCGTACAGCCGATCGCGATGAAGGCCTGGACCGAGGGTCTGGACTACAAGACCCTGCTTGCTGCGGAGCCCAAGGTCATGGGTCTTCTTTCACCCGACGAGCTCGACGGCTGCTTCACTCTTGACTACTATTTCAAGAACGTGGACTATATCTTCAAGAGAGTCGGGATCGAATAGGGGCATGCGCATGCTTTGCATGCCAAGCCTCTGTCCCGGCAGATTTGCAATTTGCTGGCGCGGCGGAAGCAGTTGACGCCCGGGAGGCGATGGACGGGGAAAAGCCTCCCTCGCATCAACTGCTTCCGCCGCTTTCGGCAGCTTCCCGACTCTCATGATTTCGCGTGAAGGAAAATTCCGTTCGGGCGGCCCACCAGCAATACTGCCAAGTCAGGCGTGGTGGACAACTCGTTCCGGCGGATCTCCAGATCCGCCCGAACAAGGAAGTCGATTTGGGAGCATTGTGCGAGTAAAAAAGGTTGATTGACAATCTGTTCTGAAAGGATGGGGCTCCCAAGTCGGTGTTCTTGTGGCTACTTGGGAGCATAAGGTTCCGGATAATCGGCCACGCATGGCCATGCAGGGCCGATTCCGCAAAATTCTTCGCTCCCAAGTTTTTGTTGTCTGCCGCCGTGATCTATGGGTTTGCGCGAGTTCCGGGGAGCCGGCGGCCGGAGACTGGGGCTGTCGTGAAAAACATCGGTCGCAGACGCATTGGAAATACGCCGCAGGAAGGATACAGCTGCGACTGCTCACTCGGATTCCGGGTGACTGCCCTGCGCCTCTCCTGCACCCGTCCTGCGACCCTGCCTGCACCGTCATCTATAGGACAACTGCGAAATAATTGCTATAATTGTAATTTGGAAAGAATTGCAGAATGTTAAAATTACATTGAGATATGAAGAAATTCATCCTTTCAGCCGCCATTCTCGGCATTGCAGTGGCAGCCTCCGCGCAGACCACGCCCAAGATCGCCGACCTCGACTACACATTCACCACAGTCAAGGCCAATCCGATAACCTCGATAAAGGACCAGGCCAACAGCGGCACATGCTGGGCTTATTCAACCCTCGGCTTCTTCGAGTCGGAAGTCATCAGAATCAACAATATCAAGGATACCCTCGACTATCCCGACTTTTCGGAGTTCTTCGTAGTGTCCCATTCATACATGGACAGGGCCGAGAAATATGTGCGCCTTGACGGCAAGCTCAATTTCGGAGCGGGCTCGCAGGCCGGCGACGTGCTCGACGTGATCCGCGACTATGGAATCGTGCCCAACGCCGACATGACGGGAATGAATTACGGAACCGAGCTTCCCGCCCAGTCAGAGCTTGACGCGGTGCTGCTCGGCTATGTTTCAGCAGTCGCCAAGAACCCCAACAGGACGCTCACGACCGCATGGAAGCCCGGCTTCCAGGCCATACTTGACGCCTATCTCGGAGAATATCCGGAGACCTTCAGCGTCGGAGGAGTCGAATATACTCCCGAGAGCTGGCGCGACGCCCTCAAGATAGTCCCCGAGGACTACATCACCCTGACATCCTACACCCATCATCCCTTCTATACATGGTTCCCTCTCGAAGTTGCCGACAACTGGCGCTGGGATGACATGTACAATGTCCCCATAGATGAGATGATGGCCGTGATTGACAACGCCCTCGAGAACGGCTACACCATTGCCTGGGCCACCGACGTGAGCCATCCCGGCTTCACGCGCAACGGACTCGCGATACTCGTGGACACCGAGGCCGAGACCACCGGCTCCGACCAGGAGCGCTGGGTGGGCAAGGAAGAGGACAAGCCTTCCGCCACTGCGGCAGTAGTCGAGAGAACGCCCAGTCAGGAAACCCGCCAGACCGACTTCGACAACAAGACCGTGACAGACGACCACGGCATGCAGATATTCGGCATAGCCAAGGATCAGGACGGCAAGAAATACTACATGGTCAAGAACTCATGGGGAATTACCGGGAAGTATGACGGAATCTGGTACGCCACCGAGGCTTTCGTCAAGAACCAGACCCTGGACATCATGATTCACAAGGATGCGCTCACCAAGGATCTGAAGAAGAAGCTCGGAATCAGATGACCTTGAGGAAGTACATTCCTGATTTTCTTACGGCGATGAATCTCGTATGCGGACTCATCGCCCTTGTCTATGCCTTCGGCGGCCGTTCCGACATTGCTTTTTACCTGATGCTGGCCGCGGCCGTGTTCGATTTCTCCGACGGTTTCGCCGCGCGGGCGCTGCATGCATATTCGGACATGGGCAAGGAACTGGACTCCCTCTGCGACCTCGTGAGTTTCGGGGTGCTTCCTGCCGTGATGCTGCACCTGAGGATGGAGTCGGCGGCGCTTCCGGAATGGAGCTGTCTGATACCCCTGCTTATAGCGGTGTTCAGCGCCCTGAGGCTTGCCAAATTCAATGTGGACGAGAGGCAGACAGCCTCCTTCATAGGTCTGCCTACGCCCGCCTGCGCGATGATATGCGCGGCACTCTGTCATTATGTGCACATGAATCCTTCGGGTGTGCTGGCGTCCTGGATGTCGGGATCCGTGTTCATACCCGTGCTGTCGGCATGCCTGTGTGCGCTGCTTGTCTGCGGCATCCCGATGTTCGCGATGAAGTTCCATGCGGATGACAGTACCGCCCTCAGGAGAAAGCGTCTGCTTTTCATGGTTCTGGCCGCAGCGGCCGTGGTGCTCTGCCTCGCCTTCGGCCTGACCTGGTCGCTTGCCGTCGCCGCGGTTTTCGTAATGTACATCCTGTTGAATGTAATCTTTGCAATATTCAGAATATGAAGCTGTCAAGTTGTGTCTGCGTGATTTCCGCCGTATGTCTTGCCGCCGCATGCGCTCCGCGTCCGGTGAACATGAGACCGACCATAGAATATGTCGAAGAAATCATGAACGGGACTCGTGAGCGCGAGCGTTCGGTGCTGGAGTCCAGTGCTCGGCCGTCGCCCTCCAGCGACATCAGCATAATCGGGAATTCCGCATTCTGCTTCGCCTATGCCGATTTCCTTGCTGACTATGACGAGCGGGACAATGTCAGCGGGGCGCATTCTCCCGACGGTCTTCCGGACTTTGCCGGCGAGTCTTTCGTCTGCATTGCGGAGGACAGCTCCTCAGCGGCAAGAATACGTGTTTCGGACACTCTCGGCCTGCGCCGCGATGCGGTGATGAGCATGCTCTGCGCTTTGGATACGGTGGTGCACATAACTCCGTATGATCTTGAAGGGTCCGGCCGAAAGCCGTCTTCGAAGCTTGTGGTGCTGGCTGATCCGTGCCTTGCCGAGTTCGGACTCTTCGACATGGACACTCTCAAGAGAGCCACGGGGAATTCCGTTCCGTTGGTTTCCACATTCGACCTGATGCTCGCGGAGCTGTTCGAAGCGCGTCCGGGCAGTAGCCTGAATGTAGCGGTGATATGCGATTCGGAACTTGTGCCGGAGGAGGTGTACGCAAACCGCTTCCGCAGGGCCGCCTCGGCTGCCGGAGTACCGGCGTCGGAGTGCATGGTCTTTCCTTCCGAAGGACGGGACAGCCTGCTTCACCGTATGGTGGTGGACTATTGCCGGTCAGGCGGCACGGATCTTCTGGATGCCGTGCTGGTCGATGACCCTGCCGTCGTGCCGGACAGCATCAAGACTGAGCTTGCCGACATGGTCTCTCTGATGAATGCAAGTTCGATGACCTACGGACGCAGGCTCTCTCCGGATTTCCGTCTCATACATGGCTTTGACGTGCTTGCCGAATACTGCTATGACGAGTTCCGGCGCCAGAATATGTTCACGCACAACATAGCGATGCCGGAGATCGAACTCTACCGTCCCGCTCCCGCCCCCGGTTCGGAGAACGGCGAAATCATATTGATACCAGATTTGTATGTTCAAAATTAGCATCCAGCCGGAAGAAATAGAGAAAATGCCTCTCGGGGCCTTCCCGGGAGAGATCCGCGTGATAGACAAGGTAGGGCTGGAATATGCCAGGGCTATCGCTTATCTGATGAATCAGAAAGTCATAGGTTTCGACACCGAGACCCGCCCCGTATTCACTCCGGGCCATCCTCACCACCATGTCGCGCTTTTGCAGCTTTCCGGGGCCGACAAGGCTTTTCTGTTCAGAGTCAACAAGATGGGTATGCGCCGGCTTATGTGCGCCGTGCTGTCGAATCCGAATATAATCAAGGTCGGCGCGGCTGTCCATGACGATGTGCGCGGTCTCCAGTATCACGGCAAGTTCGAGGCGAAGAACTTCGTCGATCTGCAGAAGATCGTCTGCGAGTGGGGCATAAGGGACAAGAGCGTAAAGAAGATGTCCGCGATTATCCTCGGATACAGAATATCCAAGACCCAGCAGTTGTCCAACTGGGAGGCCGACGAACTTTCGAACGCACAGAAGATGTATGCGGCGACCGACGCCTGGATATGCCGCGAAATGTACATGAAGCTGCTCAAGTCGGAGAAGAATCCCTTGACTCCTGAGCAGCTGGCACCAAATCCTCAGCAGAACAATGATCAAACTGATACTCAAGCGGGGGCGTGACGAATCGCTCCGGCGTTTTCATCCCTGGGTGTTCAGCGGCGCGATAGCCCAGATTCAGGGATCTCCGGCCGAGGGAGACATAGTGGCTGTCCACAGCAGCGAAGGGGAATATCTCGCGTGCGGACATTATCAGATAGGCTCCATTGCGGTCCGAATCCTGTCTTTCGACGCCGATCCTCTGGCGCCGGACTTCTGGTTGAAGCGGCTCGGCTGTGCTGTCGATGTGCGCCGCAGCGTGGGACTGGACGTCTCCGGAAGTTCCGCGACGAACTGCTTCAGGCTCGTGCATGGCGAGGGGGACGGACTTCCCGGCCTCGTGATCGACTGGTATGACGGAGTCTGCGTGCTACAGGCCCATTCCGTCGGCATGTTCAGGGCGAAGTCGCAGATCTGCGAGGCTCTGAAGCAGCTGCTCGGTGATTCGCTCCTCGCAGTCTACGACAAGAGCTCAGGAACCGTACCTTTCAAGGCCGGACTGGATCCGGTTGACGGATATCTTTACCGCAAGGAGGGTTTCTCCATAGAGGAGAAAACTGTGCTCGAAAACGGGAACAGATTCATAGTCAATTGGGAACAGGGACAGAAGACCGGCTTCTTCCTCGACCAGCGAGACAACCGCGCGCTCGTGGGGAAATATGCCGCAGGCAGGAAGGTTCTGAATCTGTTCTGCTACACGGGCGGATTCAGCGTCTATGCCATGGCCGGCGGTGCCTTGTCGGTGGATTCGGTGGATTCATCGGCGAGGGCGGTCCAGCTGCTTGACAGGAACGTGGCTCTGAATGCCGGAGGCTGCGATACCGTGTGCCGCAGCTTCTGCACTGACGCGATGGACTTCCTTGCCGCCTCCGATGACGGACAGTATGATCTCATGGTGGTGGATCCCCCGGCTTTCGCCAAGCACAGGGGAGCGTTGAGGAATGCCCTGCGCGCCTATCAGAGGCTCAATGCCGCGGCTATCGCCAAGGTGGCGCCCGGAGGACTGGTGTTCACTTTCAGCTGCTCGCAGGTCGTGGACAAGATAACGTTCGCGAACACGGTGTTCTCCGCCGCCGCGCAGACCGGGCGCAGCGTACGCATCCTCGACCGCTTCTGTCAGGGCGCCGACCATCCGGTCAGCATCTATCACCCGGAAGGGGAGTACCTCAAGGGCCTGCTGCTCTACGTGGAGTAGGATACTCTGATACCGGCAGGCGGAGGACTGACTCCGGAGAGGTTCCGCTACGCTCCATCGATGCTCCTGCGCTTCGCTTCGCAGCATCGCCCGCTCACTGCCGCGGGCGGCAAGCCTCTCCGGAGCCAGGACTCAACCTGCCGACTTTCTGCATTGTGAATATTATCGTTCTCATCACACGCCTCTTGATCCGCGCAGGGAAACGGCAGCTGAGTCCGATGGAAGGAAACGGGCCCCGTCAGGCAGATTTGTCATGTTCATGCAGCCATCAAAGGCAGGTCAGTGAGCAGGCTCTCACATGACCGGTTGCATTAGTAGTCATATTGCCTCCAGTCATTTTGCCGCTAATATTTTGCATAAATCGTTTTTTTTGCCTTATATTGGGCTCGTAGTCAATATTTTAAAATTTTTGAGACTTATGAAGAAGGTAATCGCATTGCTCGCGGCGTCGGCTCTGACAGTGTCGGCTGCTGTGTTTTTGTGAAGAACGGCAGATGAATAGTTCTCTGTCAATGTCGAAGCGTCGGTGAGGTCTGAAAGCGGAGATTTCGGTCCTATGTGCTCAAAGACAGGAATAT
>DVLC01000065.1 GCA_018715685.1 Candidatus Cryptobacteroides merdipullorum | reverse complement strand
CTATACAGGCAGAAGCGTTGCCGAGCCAGTACACTGAAAATCAATCCGAACTTCTACAAGCCTATTGTATTCTATTCGGAGAGGAAGGAGACATCATCTCCGAAGGGTGGTACATCTACCCTGAAGACGGGTCCTTCGAATATGGCACACCCGCCGGCACCCACATCTTCTACAACCCCGACGGCAGACTCCGTTCCCGGCACCGCCCCACCCCCACCTTCGGCATCATTTCAGGCACTTCGCTAGATTGACCATCTCGATTGCGGTGGTCATCGCATCGAAACCCTTGTTGCCCGCCTTGGTGCCGGCGCGCTCTACGGCCTGCTCAATGGAGTCCGTGGTCAGCACGCCGAAGATCACGGGAACATTGCACTCCAGCCCCACATGGGCTATGCCCTTGGCGGCTTCGGACGCCACCATGTCGAAATGAGGAGTCGCACCCCGTATCACCGCGCCGAGGCAGACAATCGCGTCATAGCGGCCCGAAAGAGCCATCTTCTTCGCGGCGAACGGAATCTCGAACGCTCCGGGCACCCAGGCGACCTCGAGACTGTCGGCTGAACCTCCGTGACGCAGGAAAGCGTCCTCTGCGCCGCCGAGAAGCCTGGAAGTTATGAATTCGTTGAAACGCGCCGCCACGATTCCGATTTTCTGTCCGGCGGCCGACAGATTGCCTTCAATGATTTTCATATTACATATTGGTTTATTCATTTTTCTTTTCCAGCGGGACCGAAGTGCAGCAGATGACCCATCTTCCTGTATTTCGTGTACAGATAGGCCTCGTTGCGCTCGTTGCAGCTCATCTCGATGGGGTCGCGTCCGGCCACCTCTATGCCGTAGTCCTCAAGTCCGTCCATCTTCAGCGGATTGTTCGTCATCAGGATTATCCTCCTGACGCCAAGGCTGGTGAGAATCGCCGCACCCGCGTCGTAGTGCCTGAGATCCGGCTTGAATCCGAGGGCAATGTTCGCCTCCACTGTGTCCATGCCCTTCTCCTGGAGCTCATAGGCCCTGAGCTTGTTGATCAGACCTATGCCCCTGCCCTCCTGTCGCAGATATATCAGCACTCCCCTGCCGGCCTTCTCTATGCGCCGGAGCGCCTCGGCAAGCTGCTCGCCGCAGTCGCAGCGCATCGAGCCGAACACGTCGCCGGTCATGCATTCGGAATGCATGCGGCAGAGCACGGGCGCGTCGCCGGCCACGTCTCCCTTGACGAGAGCCAGATGGTGCTCTCCGGTCATGCGGCTCTCGAAACCGCAGATGCGGAAATGTCCGTATTTCGTGGGCAGATCCGCCTCCGTCACCTTTTCCAGCCATTGCTCGTGGCATTTCCTGTACCTCACGATATCTGCCACCGTTATTATCTTCAGCCCGTGCTCCGCGGCGAAACGAAGGAGTTCGTCCGCACGCATCATCGTACCGTCCTCCCTCATTATCTCACAGCAGAGTCCGCACTCTTCAAGTCCGGCGAGACGCATCAGGTCGACCGTAGCCTCGGTATGCCCCGGCCGCTCAAGCACGCCACCTGGCACGGCAGTCAGCGGAAACATGTGCCCCGGCCTGCGGAAATCCTCAGGACGCGCCGAAGCCTCGACGCACTTGCGGGCGGTAACCGACCTCTCCTCCGCGGAAATGCCGGTGGTGGTGGAGACATGGTCTATCGACACCGTGAACGCGGTGCTGTGATTGTCGGAATTTCTTGCAACCATAGGCGGAAGATCGAGCTTCGCGGCCAGACCGCGGCTCATCGGCATGCATATCAGACCCTTGCCGAAGCTCGCCATGAAATTGACATTCGCCGTGTCGGCATGGCGGGCGGCGCATATCAGGTCGCCCTCGTTCTCCCTGTCGGCGCTGTCGAGCACCACTATGATCTTTCCGCTTCGAAGCTCCCGGAGAGCCTCTTCTACCGTATTATATCCGTAATCTTCCATATTCAGAATCCGTTTTCTTCAAGAAATTCAAATGTCAGTCCGCCCTTTCCGGTTTCAGCGTCCGCCGGAGCGGAAAGCAGCCTCTCGACATAGCGCGCAAGCATGTCTACCTCCACGTTCACCTCATCCCCAGGTCGGAGGTCGCCGAGCGTCGTGGACTGGCGGGTATGGGGTATCAGGGAGACCGTAAGGCTGCCTCCGTCAACCGCCGTGACCGTAAGACTGACCCCGTCGAGAGCGACCGAGCCCTTGACGGCGATGTATTTCGCGACATCGGCCGGAACCGCAACGCGCAACAGCTCCGCTATACCCTCACGGGTGATCGAAAGCACCCTGCCGCAGGCGTCCACATGTCCCGAAACTACATGCCCGCCGAAGCGTCCTCCCGCCTCCATCGCCCTTTCGAGATTAACCCTCGACCCCCGCTGCAGCCCGCGCAGAGAAGTCCGGCGCAGTGTCTCGGGCATAACGTCCGCAGTAAAATGTCCGGCACCGGGGGCCACTGTCAGACAGACACCGTTCACGGCTATGCTGTCGCCGGATTTGGCATCCTCGAGCACCCGTGACGCTCCGATATCGATACGCACGCCGTCAGTGCCGCCCCTGACCGACAGCACGGTGCCTGTTTCTTCAATTATTCCTGTGAACATCTTTTCGGAAATCCATGTATCATTATATCTTCGCCGCAGCGGGAGACAGATTCGAGCTCCATCGGCAGGGCTTGCGACATCAGCGGGAAACCGGGGCCTCCGACCGCTCCGGGAGCCGTCTTCCCGCCTATGAGCCTGGGAGCCGTGAACACATAGAACTCGTCGGCCAGACCGGCCTCGACGAAGCTCCAGTTGAGTTCAGGGCCACCCTCCACGAGCAGCGAGTCCAGCTGCAGCTCTCCGAGCCTGCCGAGCATTTCCGAGAGATCCACGCGGCCTTCCGGCGTCGGCAGACATTCGAGAGTGCGCACACCCTTGTCGCGCAGCGCGTTCAAGCGGGAGGAAGGAGCGGCGGAGGTATGAACCAGCATGGCCGGAAACTCCCTGGCGGTCGCGGCGATCGCCGAATCCGGACTTAAGGAGCCGGACGAGCTCACCACGATACGCAGCGGCTGACGCAGACCGCCGACGCGGCAGTTGAGCATGGGGTCGTCGGAAGCCACAGTGCCGGATCCGGCCGCTATTGACATGCAACTGCCGCGGAGCTCGTGCACGAAGCGCCGGGACTCCTCTCCGCTCACCCATCTGGAGTCACCCCCGGTAGCCGCGATGCGTCCGTCGAGGGTCATAGCCCACTTGAGTACGACCCAGGGACGCTTCTCGGTGATGTATTTTATGAAAACGCGGTTGAGCTGGCGGATTTCCTCCTCCAACAGGCCGGATTCGACGGCTATGCCGTGGTCCCCGAGGATTTTCAGCCCCTTCCCGGCCACAAGCGGATTGGGATCGGTCGTGCCGACCACGACTCTGGAGATATTGGCACGGACTATCGCGTCCGTACACGGAGGCTGCTTGCCCCAATGACAGCAAGGCTCGAGCGTCACATACATGGTAGCGCCCGAGACATCTTCGGTGCAGCCGGATAGAGCGTCGGTCTCGGCGTGAAGTCCGCCGTAAGTTCTGTGCCAGCCTTCAGCCAGCACCCTGCCGTCTCTGACTATGACGGCACCGACCATCGGATTTGGATTTACGCGGCCCTGACCTCGCAATGAGAGGTTCATGGCCCTGCGCATGAACTTGATATCTTCGTTGTTCCACATAATGTTTCTCTTCCATCCGGACTTTACCGTCGGTACCGGAGTTCCACCGGTTCAGTCCCCGTCGCCGGGGAGTCGCGGACTTTGACCGCCGGTAGGGAATTCCACCCTGCCCTGAGAAATTGCTGGGGGCAAAGGTACGAAAAATCTTTATATGCTTTTGAAATTCGTTTGGAAATTCGTTTGGAAATTCGTCTGAGATACCTTTACGGGGTTTCCGAGCATCCGGCGCAGCGGGAAGCCATTGACGCACGGGAGGCGATGGACGGGAAAAGCCTCCCTCGCATCAACGGCTTCCCGCCGCTTTCGGCAGATTCAACCTTCAAGAAGAGGCTCGTGCAAAACATCTGTCACGGCAATGGGGCGGCGGCAGCTCTGCGTCCCGAGGTTGGAACCAGTCATGCGTCAGCATCTTGTCGAATCGCCACAATCAGATGACTTTCACTTTTGAAGTCTCTGGCGTGACTGTTCCTCTTCACTTTCGGTTCTGCAATCCACCTGCGCGTGTCGGATGGCCCAGAAGTGTTTGTATGACATATAGATGTCGACGGTGGAAAGAAAATGTGTCCACCGTCGACGCCAAACGGCTTTCCCCGCCCATGCAAGCCATATTGCCCGTGCAGGTGGATTGCAAAACCTTAAAACCGCGGCGGCAGCAGCCGGCAATGGTATCTGATGATTGTCATGAATGGGGAAAACAAAAGCCGGCTCCCAGGAATGGAAGCCGGCCTTCACGCTTATAAGTTAATCAGTTCTTCGTGACTATTTGCTCTTGAAACCATAGCCGTTCTGGAGACCGGTGGTTGCACAAACGGTCGCCTGCATAGGAATCAAGTATATAGGCGCCTTCTTCGCGGCATAGTCTGCATCGGAATAGCCGACCATGAATTCAGAACTCCACTGCGCCTCACGAGCGCTGCTCATCTGAAGCTCGACAGGATCCGTGTCAGCCACCTCGGACATGTAGGTAAGAACGCCCCAGTTTGTCTGTACATAACCATCAGCTTCAAGCTCCTGAGCTTCAGGACTGCCTGGAGCAATATAACGAGTCAGTCCGACAATGGCAAGATTCGTGTTGTCACCTGCAATCACATCCGTAGCGCTGGCACCGTTGGCGACAGCGACAGACTCCCAGTCATCATGCTGGCCGCGCCAACCGGGAACGAGAAGCGCATACTCAAGGCTAGTGTCATCAACGCCCTCCACGAGAAGATCGGCGGGAGTCTGCATGGTAAGCCTGTAGCCGAGTTCCTCTCTGGCATTGACAAGCTTCGTCCAGACATAGGCAGGATACTGATTGCCGTTGTCATACTGAATATATCCCTGGGATTTCAGATCCGCTATCCCGTCCACGAGAGTCTTCCTGTAGTTGACAGCCACCTCGGGGAGTTTGCCGGTACGGATAAGATCCCAGCGACGGCTGTTCTCTCCAAGCAACTCAAGACCCCTCTCCTTGTAGATAGCTTCAAGCACATCGCCTCCGCAGGAAGCAAGAAGCTCGGTGTACTTCTCATTCTCGATGTCATCAGGGAAAGCACGATTGTGAACCTTTTTGAGTTCAGCTTGCGCATCCCCTTGTCCGGTCACGGCATACGCTTCAGCAAGCATCAGAATCACATCAGACTGACGCATGAGCACATAGTTGATTCCGGAATAGAGCTGACGGGTGTCGGGAGTCGTCTGACGGTTGAGGTCATACTTGTTCATGCCTATACCGATAGTGTTCTTGTTGGACAGAGAATACGAGTACAGGGCCTCAGCTCCGCCTCCAGTAGAACCGGTCACGCTCAGAGTCGCATCGCGACGCATGTCC
>DVLC01000064.1 GCA_018715685.1 Candidatus Cryptobacteroides merdipullorum | reverse complement strand
CGCCACAGTCACCTCATGGCTGCCCGCGCCGTATTCGCGGGAGTCAGTCTGTCCCGGAAGCGTGACAGAGGCGGTGCAGCCTTCGGGAATCGTGAACTCCCATATCCAGTTGTCGCCTTCGTATCTCCACGCGCTTCTGATCTGCCCGGACGCCGAATTGTAGACGGCTTCGAGGTGTCCGAGCCTCCTGTCGGGAACAGGCTTCATGATGATGTGCCTGAATCCGGGTGCGGCGGGGTCGGCTGCGATTCCGGCGGCCGTCTCCCAGAGCCATTCACACACGACTCCGTAGGCGTAATGGTTGAAGCTGTTCATTCCCTTGGGCCCCATGCCGCTTTCCTTCATGTAGCTGTTCCACCTTTCCCAAATCGTCGTGGCGCCGTTGTCTATCGAATAGAGCCAGCTCGGGTTCTTTCTCTGGAACAACAGTTCCCACGCTATGTCGGACATCCCGTTTTCGCTGAGCGTAGGCATAAGTATGGAAGTCCCGAGGAAACCGGTCTGAAGGCAGTTGCCATGCAAGGCGAAATTCTCCTTCAGCCGGGCGATCATGGCCTCCCTTGCCTCTCCCTCGACGATTCCGTTCTTGAGAGCGAACAGGGCCGTGGTCTGCATGGTATTCAGGATTTCCGTTCTGAAGCGTCCGTCAGAGGTCATGAAGTTCTTCCTGATGTAGTCTCTCGCCTCTGCCTCCATCTTCTCGAACCGTCCGCTGTCCTTGCCTATGGCCGCCGCCATGTCCCGCATCATGCCGGCATCGATCACCCAATAGGATGCGCTCAGATAATTCCAGTATTCCACGGCCTCGGGGCGCAGGCTCCTGTTTCCGTTGGCATCCCTGCGGTATATCGCACCGCTGCAGCTTTCCAGCGGCTCGTAGCTGAGCCAGTCGGCCCATTGGTAGTCGTGGTTTTCGTCCTTCAGCACATTGTGGTCATACCTGGTCTCCTCCACGTGGTCGATGAATCTTGTCATCGAATCCCAGCACTGTTCGATTATGTCTGTGTCCCCGAACTGCTTCCAGACCGTCCAGGGCACTATTATGCCGGCATCGGCCCATCCTACGCGCATCATGTCGCCGCCGTATTGGGCCAGCGGGGCGACTCCGGGATAGCCGCCTTCCGGATCCTGGCTGTCCATCATGTCCTGCATCCATTTCTTCAGGAAAGCCGAGGTGTTGGCGAAGAATGTGCCCGTTTCGGCGAATACCTGCGTGTCGGCGGACCAGCCCAGTCTTTCATTCCTCTGCGGACAGTCGGTCGGGACGGAGAGATAATTCGAGCGCATTCCCCAGAGCGTGTTGGCTATCAGTCTGTTCACGGACTCGTCGCCGGTGGTTATGCTGCCGCACTCCATTTCCTGCGTGACGGAGCTTACCGGAATGGACTGCACGCTCTTGATTTTCACTGGGCCGGACACGCTCACTGCAATGTAGCGGTAGCCGAAGAATGTGCTTCTCGGACAGTAGGACGCGTCCGTGTCAGAGTCGGCGAAGGTGTATTTCAGAATCATTCCATTGTCGGGGGTCCTGAGGTTCAGGCGGTGGACGCTGCCTTCCGGCCCGTCCATGCCGCGGCTCTTCGCTCCGTTGCCGTCGTTCAGGAGTTCTCCCGGCAGGCATTGGAGCACCGTGCCTTCGGCCGCGCTGAACACGAACGAGGGTACAGCCGCGCAGTTCTGCCCGAAGTCGACGACGAGATTCTCGCCGGGATCGAGGGCTATCGTCTCGCCGGCCTCGTATTCCCTCAAGATTTCCACCTTGCCGTATGCGTCGTCTCCTTCTCCGCTGACTCCTTTCCAGACATAGATTCTTGCAGGAGAGAGCGCAAGGTCGCGTCGGAAGTAGACTTCGGCCCCTTCCGACGGCAGGATGCGTCCTTTGAACTCGGTGTTGATTTCGGGTGCGGACAGTTTTTCGGGCGTGTCGTATCCGGGGAGGATGCGGGCGTCGTATTCCTCTCCGTCGAATATCGACGTGTGGGTTACGGGTCCGGCGATGCCAGCCTTCCAGTTTTCCGTTCCGGTTCCGAAAAGCTCCTTGCTGCCGTCGCTGTATGTCAGTTCGAGGACGGCTCGGAACGCGCATTTCCTGCCCACCATGCCGGAATGGCCCGCGGGCGTGACGATTTTGTCGGCCCACCAGCCGGGCGTGACCTGAGCCGAGAGCTCGTTCACAGCTCCGGCCTTCGTGTCGATGGCGCCGGTTATGTCGTAAGTGAACGAGCGTCTTGTCTTTCCGGTGTGCGTGAAACCGGGCTTGAGTATCTCGTCGCCTGCCAGGCGGCCGTTGACATAGATTTCGTAGACTCCAAGACCTGTGGTCATCCATTTGGCGGATGTCACGTCCTTTTTGTTCCTTACGGTCGAGACGAACCAGCTCGCACCGTCCGCGGCCCGCGCATCTCCGGTGATCGGTCCGTCCACGACAGCTGCGTCCGCCGCGGAAATCCATGCCGAGGCGTCCCATGAGGATGTGTCCAGCGCTTCGGTGCGGAAGACGCCGCCGTCCTTTCTGCCGGAGCAGCCGACCGCGCAGACTATGACTGCGGCGAGGGTCAGCTGCAGTGGAATTCTTGTGATTTTTCCGAGTAGCATAGCGGTTATTGTTTTGTGGTTGTAAGTTCAATGTCCGCAGACGCGGATTCAGTATTCTTCCCGGGCTTTCTGCAGGAGAATGCGGGCAGATAGAAGACCAGCGCGATTATCGAGAAGATCAGGCCGCTGATGGTTCCCACGGCGAAACAGAACCAGAACACCTCGTCCGGGCCGTCGAAGAGGAACGGCACCAGACCCAGGATCGTGGAGAGAATGGTCAGGGATATCGGCCATATCTTGCGGTTGAACGCCTTGGCGTAGCTGCGTATGTCCAGCCTGCGGCCGCTCCTGATCCAGGCCGCCACTAGATAGATCCCGGCGTTGACCGTGATGCCGCTGAGCATCACGAAGGCCGCGAAGCCGCCCTGGTCGAACACGAAGTCGGTGAGCCCGAAAGTCAGGAATAGACCTATGAAGGATACGGGAATCAGGAAGATTATCGCGAGAGGGTAGCGCAGCGAATTGAAATGCACGGCTATCAGCACGAAGATTCCTGCGATGACGAGGAGGATGAGCCCGGCATAGCTGTCCTCGTTGTCGTAGAACCATCCGCGCCCTATGTCTTTGGCCAGATAGCCTATGGGGAGCACCTGCGAGTTCATCCTGTCCACCTCCTGCTCGATGAACCTCCGCGCCGGTTCGCTCATGCCTATGTAGTCGAAACGCACGGTTATCAGGTAGGACTGGTCCTCCTTGCGTATGGGAAGTCCGGTCAGCTCCTTCGTGACGCCTCCCACCTCCGAGAGCTTCATCTTGCCGTCGCCGACGTCCATGCTGAAGTTGTTCACGTGCCACAGGTCGAATTCGTCGCCTGCCGAGGACCTGAGCCTCAGCGGCACCGTCTCGCCGCCGTAGGGTATGTTTCCTATGCGCGAATTGAACAGGGGCGAGCTCAGCACGCCGTAGTAGGAGTAGGGATTGACTCCGAAGGCCGTCAGCGCCTCCCGGTCGTAGCGCAGGTTGAATTCGGTGGTCGGGCGGTCTCCGTATTCCGAGCCCCATATCTCCACGCCCTGCACCCTTCTGTTTCCGGCGATGCGCTCCGCGAGTCCGGTGCCGTAGTCCAGCAGCTCGTCGTAGTTGTAGCCGGTCAGCGAGATTCCGTACATCCTGTAGCTCGACACCACATTGTTGTTGAACGAGTTCTGGTCGAGTCCGTAGACCCTCCAGTTCGCGCCGCCGAAGTTGTTCGCCATGTAGATGATGTCGCTCTTGATCTGCATCGGCACAGCCGTCCCCTCGTATTCGGGCTTGAAGAGGACCTCTATGGTGCCGTTGCTGTAGGAGCTGATCCTCGTTTCGAACAGTTCTATCTCGTCGAAGCGCGCGAGGTAGTTCTCCATGCTCTTCATGACCTCGTTCAGCTGCTGCACGCTGCATCCTTCCGGCATCCCCGCGTTGATGGTGAGGGAGGGTCTGGCCGGTTCACGGTAGAAGTCCGAGCGCGACAGGGCTTCGTGGAACAGTCCGAACGACGAGCCGAGCCATTTCCACGAGGAGATTTCCTCCCGCGCCCGCGTGAAGGCGCTTTCCTTCCGCTCTTCGCCGGGCCGTCTGGCTTCGTCCGGCTTCAGCAGGAACACGGGGATGCCGAAGGCGGCGACGAAGATCAGTAGCAGCACCCATCTGTGCCTTGTCGCCCACGCGATATAGCGGCAGTAGAAGCGGTTCCAGCGCACGGTCCTGCGCAGGTGCCGGGAGTGCCGTGCGGAACCGGAGTCATATCGTATCGGCAGATAGTGCAGCAGGGCCGGGACGAACAGCCAGGAGACGAGCAGTGAGACCGCGAGGTTCACCGAGATCACGAGGGCGAAGTCGGCGAGGTTGGTCCTTTCCGTCTCCGGCAGCAGGAATATCGCCATCAGGGCGACCACCGTGGTGGCCACGGCACTCACGAGCGAAGGGAACACGCTCCTGTTGCCGTAGCGCGAATAGTGGTCGATCATCATTATGCTGTTGTCTATGATGATTCCGAGAGATACGGTGATTCCGGCGAGAGTGTAGATGTGGATGTGCAGTCCGATGAAGAAATACAGGGCGACTGAGATCAGCAGGTTCACCGTCAGCGTGAGCGCGATCACGAGCATGTAGCGCCACGAGCGTCCTACCGCGAACACGAACGCCAGCAGTATGGCGAGGCATAGCAGCGTGCGGAAGTATATCTTGTCGAGCTCCGAGGAGATGTATTCGGAATAGTCGTAGCCCACGGAGACGCTGAGCTCCTCCGGCATTATCGTTTCGAGCTGCGCCATGCGCTCCTTGAGCCCCTCTACGGCTCCGAGCAGGTTCGCGTCCGACGACACTTCGGCGCGCAGGGTCAGCGTGTTCAGTCCGTTGATGCGGTAGTATGAGCCGGGAAGGGCCTCCTGATAGCGCATTTCCGCGATGTCGCCGAGCCTTACGATGCGGTCACCCGTCTTCGCCACCGGGATGTCGGCCGGATCTTCGGAGCTCCGGCTCCGCAGCTGCACGCTGAAGATGTTCCCTCCGGATCTGGCCATTCCTATCATCGCCGAGGCGAAATGTTCCGATATCGCCGAACTGATGCGGGCGGCGGTGATGCCTGCCGACTCGGCCTTTTCGGCGTCGAAGGTCACCACGAGTTCATAGCGCGTGTCGCCCGAGAAGCTTACGGAATTCACACCTTCGACCGTGGACAGGGGATACATCGCATATTCCTCCACCCAGCGCGCGATCTGCTGCGGCGGGAGGCTGCTCTTGATGTTCCAGGAGATGGCTGTCTGGCTCCGCTCGCCCATGGCGTTCAGCGAAATCGAAGGATAGCTGCATCCGTCGGGGAGGGAGGGGTAGATGTTCCTGATCTTGGACGCCACCTCGAAGCGCACGGCCTCGATGTCGTCGTTCCTGCCGATTGTTATCGTGACCCTTCCGCTGCCGTTCGAGGAGAGGGAGCTGACCGACCGGCATTCCCTTATGGTCGAGAGCATGCCTTCCATCTTCGAGGTGACTTCCGCCTCCACGGTTCTCGCCGAGGCCTCCGGGTAACTGTAGCGCACGGTGATCGAGCGCGACTGTCCGGAAGGGGTGTACTGCACCTTGAGCATGGAGAAGCATGCCGCTCCGACCACGGCGGCCACGGCCATCAGCAGCACCACCGAGAAAGACGATATGCCCTTTCGTGCGCTCATCTGCGGCGGCCGGCATAGATTCTCGAATAGACAGCCGGGATGAAGAAGATGCTCACGACGGTGCCTATGGTCATTCCCACGATTATCACGATCGCCATCGGGTACTGGAGGTCGTTGCCCATGCTGCCTCTCGAGAGGAACGGGAGCACGGAGAACACCGTGGTTATCGAAGTCATGAGTATGGCCTTGACCCGCCGGTGACCGGCTTCATGGATCGCGGCACCGATCTCCATCCCTCCGGCCACGAGGCGGTTGATCGTGTCGACCTTGAGTATGGAGTCGTTGATCACGATTCCGGAGATCACCACGAGGCCTATCAGCGACATGAGATTGATCGAGACTCCGAAAATCCACAGTATCGCCAGCGAGAAGCCGACGTCGATGACGATTTCCGAGAGTATGATGAGAGGCTGGATAAGAGATTCGAACTGTGAAGCCAGAATCAGGTAGAGCAGCAGCACCGCGACCAGCAGGATCATCATCATCTGCCGCACGAGTTCGCGGTTGGAGAACCATGCACCCGACCATGAGACGTCGAAGTCCTCTCCGCCGCGCACCGCGTCTTCCACGGCGGCCATAGTCTCGGGAACCTCTGCGCCAGGGATGTCGAGAGCCAGAGGATAATATCCGCCTTCTCCGCCGGAGACTATCTGCTTGAAATCCTGGTCCACGGTCTGCCGCATCAGCGCGGAAGCCGGTATCCTGACGGTGTTTCCGTCGTCGTCCTTCTTCTCTATGAAACTTTCCGACAGTATCCTGTCGATTTCCCCGCTGTCAGTGCCGAGCACCACCGGCACCGAGCGGTTGCCCTGCACGATCTCGAACAGAGTGTTGCCGTTGAGTGCGTTGGCGAGCAGCTGCCGCAGGTCGGCGAAGCTCACTCCGTAGAGACTCATGAGGGCGGGGTCGGATACATACACGATGTCCTGCTTGAGCTGGATCTCGTCGATCGGCCATTCCGGCCCCGCGGCCCTCACTGCGGCGACCGCTTCCTCCACGTCGCGGACCTGAAGCCCCGAGTCTCCTGTGGGGCGCAGCCTTGCGACGAGCTGCGGCTCCCTCTCGGCGAACACCATCTCGAAGATGTTGCCTGAATTCGACCATCCGTATACCGATAAGGGCCATGTGCGGCCTATGTGTTCTGCGAGAAAGACTTTGGTTTCCTCCAGCTGCTCCGCGTCGGTGCATTTGATGTACAGTGAGCTTTCTCCTATCGTCTGGTCGCCGCTGTGGCTCAAGACGAACTGCTGCGTGCCCACGAGCGCTGTCAGCTGGGAGCAGCGGCCTTCAAGCAGCTGCTCGAGGCTTGCGACGCGACGCTCGTTCTCCTCTATCGTGACGAGTTCGTTCCAGTCTATGTTCAGAATCGTGTCGGTGTAGGTCACGGGAGGCAGCTTCTCCTTCTCCATGAACGCAAGGCACACTCCGGCGGCGGCGACGCTCGCCAGCGGAAGAGACCAGACTATCCAGTTCTTGTTCCTGAGGAACCAGTCCTCGATGATGTCGTAGAGTCTCATGCCGGCGCCGAAGTTCATTTTCGCTAGCAGCCTGCTCGGCCGGAAGGAGCTGAAGCGGCGGTAGAGGGCCCAGTAATATACAGGAATCACCATGACCGTGACCGTATGGGCCACGAGCAGCACGACGGTGATGGAGACCGCCTGGTCGAAGAAGATGTCGCCTGCCAGACCGTTCATGAATACCAGAGGGATGAACACGGCGCATGTGGTCAGCACCGAGCTCAGCATCGCGCCTGAAACTTCTCTTGTGCCTTCGGTCACGGCGCTTCGCAGAGGCTCTCCCTTGTTCCATCGCGCCGTGATGTTGTCCACCAGCACTATGGAGTTGTCCACCATCATTCCGACTCCGAGCAGTATTCCCGAGAGGGAGATGATGTTGATGGTCACGCCCATGAGGTCGAGCACGAAGAACGAGATCACCAGCGACACCGGAATCGCCGCGGCTACGAGCAGCGGGGAGCGGAAATCCTTCATGAACAGGAATATCACTATGCATACGAGCACGATGGCGACCACGATGTTGACTATCAGGTTGCTGATCGAGTATTCGAGCAGCTCGGTCTGGTCTCTGGTGACCGTGAACTCAAGATCCGGGTAGTCTCTGCCGAACACTTCGAGCTGTCCGCTTATGCTGCGGCGGAGTTCGGCCATTCTGGCCTCGCTCTGCTTGACCACTGCGAGCACGACCGCGTCCTTGCCGTCGGAGCGGGCCAGCCCCGTACGCTCTGCCGGGCGCTGGGTCACCTCGGCCACGTCCCCGATCTGGAGAAGGCGGTCTCCGGCCCTGAAATACACCTCGGCGATATCCTCCGCCGAAGAGGCGAAGGAGCGGAATTTCACGCTGTAATGGTATTCCCCGTCTCTTATCGTCAGGTTCGAGAGGCTCACGTTGGCGGCCGAGATGCTGCTTTCGAATTCATCGAGGGTGATTCCAAGGCTCTCGAGCTTCCGCTCGTCGGGAACTATCAGCACCTCCCTGTCCGTGCAGCCGCTGATGTCCACCATCGCGACTTCGTCGAGCTGCTCGATTCTCTTGGAGATCACGTCGCGGGCGAAGTCGCTCATCTGCATGAAGTCCCCGCCGGAGTCGTCCTTCAGGGTGATGTTGATGTAGAATGCCGGGATGTCGGTCGCGCTTGCCTTGAAGACCCTGGGTCTCGGGATGTCGGGCAGTGAAGGCATGGCGCGGTCGATTCTCTCGTTGACCTCGATGAAGAAGAAGTCGACGTCCTGCCCCTCCTCAAGCGTCAGGGTTATGGTCGCCGAGCCGTCCCTGGAGGTCGCCGAGAGGTCGTCGAGATGATTGATCTGCACGAGGCTCTGGCGCAGGGGTCTGACCACCACGTCGTCCATCTCCCTTGCGGAGAGGTCGGGGGCGGAGACCTGCACGGTCACGAAGGGGATGTCGACGTCGGGTATCAGCGAAACGGGGAGGCGTCCTATCGACACTGCTCCCAGCACCACGAACACCAGCAGCACCATTGTCACCGATACGGTGCGGTCCAGGATCCTGTCGAGCATAGGCTATTCGTTCAGAGCCACGTCGGAGCCGTCGGCGAGGTTGAGGTTGCCGCTGACTATTACCAGTTCGCCTTCCGAGAGGGTCGCACCGCGGTCGGAATTGGCCTCCACCACATAGCTCTCGCTGTTGGCGTTGAGGATGTTCACATAGACCCATTCGGCCTTGCCGTCGTTGTAGCGGAAGAGAACGTCGAGGTTGTCCCTGACGACTACCGCCGATTTGGGAACGGTCAGCTGGCGCGAGAGCACGCGCTCCACTGTCACTTTCACGTTCATTCCGTCTATCAGCCTTCCGTCGCCGGGAATCACCGCCTCGACGCTCACGAGGCCGTTGTCGCCGACTTTCGGATTGATGCTGCTGATTCTTCCGCGCACCGGGGACCCGCTGCCGGCGAAGGGAAGCACCTTGACTTCCTGACCTTTCTCGAGGAAGGAGTATTCTGATTCGAGGACGCTGAACTCGACCTTGAAGGAACTGTCGTCAATCAGAGTGCAGAAAGACTCGCTTCCGCTCTGCTCCCAGACATTCAGCCTTATGTCGGCTATCTTTCCGGAGAACGGCGCCGTGAGCACCGTGCCTTCGAGGTTTCTCGCGGCTTTGGCGTATTCGAGCTTCGCGCTGCTGTAGCCAGAGCGAACTTTCGCGAGTTCCAGGACGGAGGCGGGGGCGGAGGAGGTGTCGGCAGGGGAGTACCCGAGGCCGGCGAGCACGTCGAGGTATTCGAGTTCTGCCTGCGAGAGCGCGACGCGTGCGGATTCGAGCGCCAGTCTGAAATCCCGGCCGTCAAGCTCCGCTATCGTCCGGCCTTCGGAGACGCGCTCCCCGTTGGCGACGTTTATCGCCGTGACGGTGCCGGTCTGTCCGAAATACAGCTGGCTCCGTCCGGCGGCGGAGAGCTTTCCGTTCGACAGGAGCTGCATGGGGAAGTCCTTCTTCTCGAGAGTCACGACATCCACCTTGTTGATCTCCGGACGGTAGGCGAGCCGGTTCCCGTCGGTCTCCGCGTCCTTTCCTTCCCCGCAGGACACGAGTGCCGGCAGCACCAGCGCGGGGAGCATTCTATTCAACCATTTCTTCATAAGCTACGGTTATGTCCTTGTTTTCTATAAAGTCGTAGAGTGTCAGCTTGCGCAGGGTGTAGTAGTAGTTCCAGAAGTCGCCGAGATCTTCGATGTACTGCTGGAGGGCGCTGTCGCTTTCGCTGCGGGCGGTGTTGAGGTCGGTCACAGTCGCGGAGCCCGAGCGGAAGTTCTCCATGACTATCCTGTAGCGTTCGGCCGCGATGTCACGGGCCCTGCGTGAGATCTCGCAGCGCCGTTTCTGCCCGTTGAACTGGCCCACTGCGGTGAACAGCGCGAGCCTCTTGTCGTTCTCGGCCTGCTGGACCTGGGCTTTGACCACTTCCGCCGCAGCCTCCGCCTTCTTCACCTTCCCGCGTCCCTGGCCCCAGTCGAATATGGGCACGGAGAAGCTCAGGCCCACGACCTCCTGGTCCGGGAGATTCATGTACACGTCCTTGAACTCGGGCGAGGTCTTCGAGAGTCCGAAGGTGGCGCTGAGCTGCATGGTGATGCCGCGGTCGGCCTTGGCTTCGGCTATCGCCGACTCGGCGTTGAGTATGTTTATCTGGTTCTCGTAGTTGAAGGAGGAGTTCTGCATGGCCTTCTCCAGCACGAAGTCGTAGTCCATCGTGACGTCCGGCAGGATGTCCTCGGCCATGGTGGAGATCCGGTAGGACTCGTCGAAGCCGAGCAGCGAGTTGATGGCCATCTGCGCCTGTCTCAGGGCATCATAGCTGTCGTTTATGGAGAGGCTGTCGTTCAGGGAGCGCAGCTCCAGCTGAAGATATTCGTCGCGGGTCACGCTGCCGAGTGACATCCTGGTCCGGGCTATAGAGAGCATGGCCGAGGTGTTCTCGTAATTGGTTCTGGCCGTCTCGTAGTTCATCTGGGCCGACATGAGCGTGAAATAGCTGCCTGCGGCGCTTATGGTGACATCCTCCATCGCTTCGAGGTAGGCCCTGCGGGCGCGCTCGTATTCCTTGGGGGAGATCAGCTTGTCCCATTTGAACTGGTTGTAGGCGAACAGCGGCTGGGTGTAGGAGAAGGTCACGGGCTGGGAGTACCAGGTGACTCCCGAATTGGAGAATTCGTCGATTCTGGTGAGGTCGGTGTAGAGCGACACCGTGCCTCCGGTGAAGCCTATGTTCTGCCGCAGCCGCAGGCCGAGGCTGTTCTGCATATTGAAGGTCTCGGTGTAGAGCATCTGCCCTGTCTCGTAGTTCTGCAGCAACCGCAGCGAGCGGTCGAAGTTGCCCAGGTTTCCGTAGAGTATCAGCGACGGCAGTCTGCTCGCGAGGTACGCTCTCCATGCCCAGTAGTCGGAGACGAAGGCCGCCCTGGCTTCGAGTGCCTGGACCGACCGTTCCCGCGCCGTGGAGATGACTTCGCCGAGCGACATGGTCTGCGCATGCGCAGACCGGACGTGCACGGCTGCGGATAAGCAGACGAGGGCGACTGTCAGGGCGATCCGCGCTATGTCTGGTCTTTTCATCAATGTTTTTCGGTTAAATCCGGTTTTCGTCATGCCGAGAGCTTCCGGCTCGGTAATTTAGTGAAATTATCGCTAAGCGGCAATAGTTGACCGCGATATTGTGTGGGATTGCTGACGGCGGAGGATGACCGCGTCACTCTGAAAAATCTGGGAGCATGAGGTTTTGCAAAATCGGCCGCGCAATGACCTGTACGGCGGATTATCCTGAACGCACTGCTCCCAAGTCGCCATAAGAACACCGACCTGTGAGCGCTGTCCTTTCAGAGCATATTGGCAGTCAACCCTTTAAACTCGCGCAAAGCTCCCAGATAATTTCATCTGCCAGGACGGGCGACACTGCCGTGTACGGAATCTTCCTGCTGCGGCAGTTCGTAGACATAGATTCTTGATTCCGGATACATGGAGGTGCCGTAGATTCTGCCGTCGTGCAGATATAGCGAGTTTATGGTCTTATCCAGTTCATAGCGTCTTACGGGCTTGCCGTTCCAGTCGTAGACGAGGAGGTGGGAACATTCCGAAGACGGGCTTTCCCTGTCACCGACAGGCTTTCCTGAAAACAATAGATAAAAGCGGTCTGATGCCGTTTCCGCACCATGGAAAGCATCGAGGTTTGACTTGTCATGCCCAGGTGATATGATTTCCCCGGACGGTTCTATGAGTTTGGGCTCATAATATATTTTCCTGAAGTATTCCGTGACGGTGTTGCCGTCGGTTTCGAACAGGGAGAAAGTCCCGCAGTCGAGCATCGCGCAGACACCGCGCCTGCCGTCAGGAGAGAAAGAGATGTGGGAAGACAGCTGGAAGGCGCTTCGAGTGGCCTCGGACATGTTTCTGGTAGTCCGGTATTCGACCAGAGGGACTCCTGACTTTATTTTTGTTAGACTGTCGTCCAATATTCCGTACCATAGCCCTTCGGGGAAGATTCCGGTCGCCATGATGGCGTTTCGGCCTCGGAACAGGAAATATGGCTGGTTGAAACTGCCATGTCCATCGTCATCGGAGCCGAGTTTGAACTCCTGCCGGAGAATCTGCCTCCCGGCATGTATGGTGGCGTCGACATCGAGAGTGTAGTAGATCTTCCGGCTCAAGTCGTAGACATACAGCATCCCGTCCGAATATTGTATCGGGCTGATGCGCAGGATTTCACCCGGGCCCCGTCCTTTGCGGAAACATTCGATGCTCTCTCCGCTTTCCGGATTGATTATGTCTATGGCGTTGGTGTCCATGGATTTGTCCACAATGAACCAGCCGTCGTGATGGACGGCGACATCCTCGGGAGCAAGAATCTCAAAAGCCTCCAAAGCTATGGAATCCGTAGGAGCAAGCCGCATTGTTTCGCTGAAGGCGTTTAGAACGCGATCTTTATCAGAACGCTGTGCGCAGGCTGTCACAAGCAGCAGTGCAAGTGACAGTTTTAAAACCGTCGTCATGTAATTCATGTTCCGCCATTTGTTCATCTTGTAATGATATAGTGATTCTCGTTGTAATTCTGCTCTGCGGCCGTCGCTGTCTGCGCCGGTTATCAGCCCTGCGGTAGTTCGTAGACATAATATGCCGCAGTAGGGAAAGTTGATACTCCGTATATCCTGCCAGCCTGTAGATGGATGGAGGTGATTGGATGTTCCAGCTCGTAGCGCCTTATGGGATTGCCGTCCCAGTCGTAGACGAGCAGGTGGCTGCATTCGTAGGTCGGGTCGGTCATGTCTCCCAACTGTTTTCCAGAAAACAGAAGATAGATGTTTTCTTCAGTGCTTGCGGCGGAATAGAATGCCTGGGTGTTGCTCCTGTCGTGGGCGGGCGATATCATCTTTCCTTCCAACGAATAGAGTCTCGGCTCGTAATATATCTTTCTTACCCTCTCGGTCAGGCTGTCGCCGTTGATGTCAAAAACCGAGAATGTCCCGCAGTCGGCCATGGCCGCGACCCCCTTTGTTCCGCTCGGACTTGCCGAGAACAGTGAGGAGAGCTGGAATGCGGAATTTTCAAGAGCCGAGAGCTCATCGGTACTCCTGAAATTGACCAGAGGTATTTCCGTCACAATGTCTAATCCGTCATTGAGCGAGCAGAACCAAGTATTGTCGCCGTTGATGAACGAGGACAGGTAGCCTGATCCATATTTGTACATGAACATCGGCCTGTTGAAGACATCGACGCCGTTTCCGGAATTGAGCGGTATTTCGTCTTTGAGCACTTGCTGTCTTTCCTCAATGGTCCTTTCAATGTCAAGTGTATAGTATGTCTGCTTTCCGGCGTCGAAGACATATAGGAGACTGTCTATGGCCTGGATTGTCATCACCAGATTTATCTCTCCCGGTCCGCGGCCTATTCTGAAGCATTCGATTCTTTCCCCGGTTGACGGCTTGACGATATCCACCAGATGTGTTCCTCCTGACAGTTTCAGAATAAGCCAGTCCCGGTAGGGGATGACGGAAGACGGGGTGGATATGCCGAATTGTTCAAGATCTACCGAGTCCGACGGTGCAATCCTGACTACCTCGCTGAAATCATCGAGCACGAGTTCGCAGTCGGACCGCTGCGTGCAGGCCGCCGCGACGCAGACCATTGCGCCGAGAATGCCCGGGAGGGCGGCGTGCATGAATAGTCTGATCGCTGTCATTCTGCTTCTGGAAGTTCGTATATATAAATCCGGGATTCAGGATGCATCGAACAGCCGTATATTTTGCCGTCTTTCAGGTAGATGGAGTGGATGGCCTTCTCAAGTTCGTAGCGCCTGACGGGGTTCCCGTCCCAGTCGTAGACGAGGAGGTGGTTGCAGAGGAACGAAGGGTCGTCAAAGTCGGACAATTCCTTTCCGGAAAACAGCAGGTAAATATATTGCTGGTCGGAGTCCACATCGCAGAAGCCTCTGACATCGTCGGGAGAATGTCTCGGTGATATCATTCTCTCTACATTTGATGGGGAAACTTTCGGTTCAAAAAATACTCTCCTCCTGATTTCCTGAATGCCATCTGTCTTTACATCAAAAATAGAGAAGAGTCCACCGCATTGGGATGAGCAGACTCCCGCTTTTCCGTCCGGCCTGATTGAAAAGCGTGACGAAATGAAGAGAGATGACCTTTCAAGGGTCGACAGTGCTTCTGTGGATTTGAAATTTTCGACGGGGACGCGGCCTTTGATGTTGCCGTCATTGTCAAGAGCCCCGTACCAGGTTCCGTCGCTGAACAGTGCTGCAGTAATTATGTAGTTTTCAGTTTTGTATACCGAAAATAGCCGTCCATCAATATTTTCTGAAGAACTGGACTGGATTGAAATCCGATCGTCAATTGACTGCCGCTTGTCGCGTATGGTTTTCTCCAGATCAAGTGAGTACAGAATCTGACGGGTGATGTCGAACAGGTAAAGATCGCCGTTGTAGATCTGTATGTGCCCTGTAGTCATAACTTCGTTGGGCCCGCGGCCTCTGCGGAAGCATTCTATTTTTTCTTTCGTTTCCGGATTTATGATGTCCACCGCATTATCGGAGTCGCTTTTTTCAACAATGTACCAGTTGTCATGGGCAATTATACCTGTCGGCATCGCAACGTCAAAAGCATCCAGACATGTGGAATCCACAGGAGACAGCGCGGTCACTATCTCGAATTCATTCAGGACCGACTCCTGTTCCGAAAGACGCTTGCAGCATGTTACTGATGCCGATATCAGTAACATGCATGAAATTGAAATGAAGAAGGAGCGCATGTCAGAAGAAAAATTCAGGATCGTTAGGGGAGATTGTAAACATAAATCTTTGATGCCGGATGCATCGAGGTGCCATATATTCTGCCTTCATGAAGATATATCGAATTTATGGTCTTCTCAAGCTCGTAGCGCCTTACCGGATTCCCCTCCCAGTCGTAGACGAGGAGATGGGAGCATTCGGAGTCCAGTTCCGCCTGCGTCTCTCTGGTGCGTCCGGAATAAAGCAGATAGATGCTGTCATCGGAACTTGCGACATCGAAGAACCCTCTGACATTGGAGCGATCATGCGCCGGTGATATCATTTCCCCGGGAGGAGGATATAATTTAGGCTCATAATAAATTTTTCTTATCCGCTCTTTGAGACATGTGCTGTCAATGTCAAAGATCGAGAATGTGCCGCAGTCAAGCATCGCGCATATGCCGCGCTTCCCGTCAGGGCGGACAGAAATGAAAGACGACAGTTGAAATGCGGCGCGTTGCGGAATGGACAGTTCGTCTGTCGATTTAAAATAGACAAGAGGAATTCCATCGAGGACGGAACCATTGTCATTCACGAGCCTGATCCATGTCCCGTCATTGAAAAGACCTGTCGCGATTATGAGATCTTTAAGCCTGAATGTGTGGAACAGGGGTTCGTTCTTGTATTTTTCGTCGTCTTCGTCATGCAGGTTCAGTATGTTTTTCAATATTTGTTGCCTGCCCTTGACGGTTTCGTAGACATCAAGAGCATAGTAGGTCTGTTTGCTGATATCGAAAACGAACAGGCGGCCATCGGATTCCTGAATCGGCCCTGTGTTCAGAATCTCGCCTGGCCCTCTGCCTCTGCGAAAGCAGTGAATGTTTTCTTGTGTAGAAGGGTTAATTATGTCGACGATATTGTTTCCGCTGAACAGCCCGACAATGTACCAGTCGCCATATGGGATGACTTTGTCCGGCACGAATATGTCGAATTGCTCAAGATCAAGAGAATCAGTCGGGGCGATCCGGACTGTTTCACTGAAATCGTCGAGGACTTTTTCTCTGTCCGAATGACGGGAACATGCTGCCACAAGCAATAGTGCAAGCGGCTGCATTGGAAGCGTTCTGTGCAGTCTAAACATCGAAAGTGCCCTTATAATAGAACCCGTCGGGATAAATGCACCAGTTATATCCGCTGGCACACAGCGGTCCGGCGGACACTTCGCCGTTCGAGAGCGTCTCGATGTTGGCCTCGAAGACGGGATTGGAATTGGCTGTGGACGAGCAGACGCTCACCACAGTTGCAGCACATGCCATGGCTGCCACGGCTGCTTTGTCCGGGCTTCCGAGTATGACCATCGGCGCGAAGCCGGAGGAAGGCAAGATGTAGAGGATGGAGTCGAGCAGGTTGTTCGCGGATAGCCTGCAGCCTGTGCAGTACTCTTCGGGGAAATGTATTATCAGTTTGATTTTGTTGTCTGAAGAAAGCCATGCCGTGTCGGCTACGCATTGGGGATTGAGCAGCTCAAGGCTGTCCGGGAGGATGATGTTCTCGCCGAGGATTCTGTTTTTTTCATTCACCTGTTGCAATTTGTATTTTTTGTGCAAATTTATGCTGAAGTGTCCGTCATGCCGGGCTTCCGGCGCGGGCATTTAGTTAAATTATGGCTGACCGTGGCATTCTGAAAAACATGGGAGCATTCGGAAGACGGGTTCTCTCTGTCACCACCATACCTGCCTGCCGTTTTCGTAGGTGAAAATGCGCTCCTCCTTGCCTTTTGAGAGGTTGTGGAGCAGGAGCAGGGCATTGGAAGGTACGTTGTCGTATATGAGCTCCTGAGTCTGGCGGCTGCCGGTGCGTGTGCCGAGCGAAACCCATCGTCCGTCCCAGAAGCAGAGTTCGTAGAGCTCGCCTTCGCGGATGAAGTTGTCGTCGGAGCGGGGGAGGAAGCAGATGCGGGACAGCGGCAACTCCGAGCCGAGATCCAGACCTATCCACGGATTCGGCTGCTCCGTGCCGCACAGAGCGTAGGTCAGCGTTTCTCCGTCGAACGCCTTGTCCATGCTGTGCATCTCGTCGCCGCTGTCGTATGTTCCCGAGACGCTGCCTTCCACTCGCTTTCCGTCTTTGCCGTACACTTCGATTTCAGCTATGTTCCCTGCTGTCTCCGGAGCCGGAACATACCTGACATAGCGGAAACTGCCGGCGTCTTCCGGTATGTGCAGAGTCTGGAAGTTCCAGCCTACCGAGTCGGGCAGTTCCATGACGAGCGCGTCCCGAAAATCCGGATGGCGCGAGAGCTCGAACCGTCCTCCGAGCATGTAGGAAGCGAATTTGACAGCTTTCGTGTCCATGAACTTGCGCAGCAGCTTTACGGATTCCGGGCGCGAACTGTCGGGTTTCAACTCAGAGACCCTGCCGAGACTGTCCACGAGCACCGGCCATCCGGCGGGGGAGAGCTCCCCGTTTTCATAATACTGGGGCAGGAAGACGGCCGGGTAGCCCATGTCCGCGAAGGTCACCTTCCGGCCTTCCCTCCTTGAGCCGCAGACCGGAACCCACTGCCTGTCGTCGAATGCGCACAGCCATACCATGCGCGAGCGGAGCGGTTGCTGAAGGTCCCGTATGTCTATATCCACGACCGGGCAGTACATGGCCGTCACGTCGACGAGACGCTGGTCGGAAAGGGAGGGCGGCGCCTCGTGTCCGGCGGGAGAACCTGACTGATATGCCCAGGACTTTCTGTATGCCTTGACGAGCCGGTAGGTGAAGGGATTGCTGGCTGCGGGCCGCAGGATATCACCTATGTCGAACACATAGGTGGTGTCGTTTTCCATTGTAGCGCACCACTTGTGCCCCTGCGAATGATTGCCCCACTGAGGCGTGAAGTCAATCGCGACCGGGACCCCGAAAGTCCTGGCGGCGTAGGTGAAAAGACCTACATAGTCATCGCAGGAGCCGCCGACGATGCGCTTGAGCACGGAGGGCTTGAGGGAAGGCTTGCCGCCGGGATAGTTTTCATACAGATGCGGTTCTACGCATGCGGAGTTCAGCGCTTCGCAGAATTCCTCCAGCGGGGCGTCGGAGCTGCGGGCGAGGCTGTCGAGATACGGAGCATAGTGGTTTCTGTAGTCGGTCCGCCAGTCTTCTATGATCTCGGTGCCTATCCTGTACGGCAGCAGGAATTCGCAGAATTCGTTGAAATCCAGGTCTTTCGCCCATGGAGATTCCCAGACCTCGAAGGCTCTGTCGATATGGCTGACGAGATATGCGGAGTCGAGCGTCCGAGCGTCGAAGACGGGCTTGAGATCCGTGAAGAAAGGCGAGGCGAACAGCGAGTCGTTGAACTCCCGCAGAGCGAATATGTCTATGTCCGGACGCGAGTAGAAGCTGTCGAGCAGGCGGTAGTATCTGTCCAGAGAGGGTCCGTTCATGGCTGCGTTTCCGCCCATGTTGCCTATGAGGTATTCCACCGCCTCGTATTTCAGCGGCTCTCCGCTGTCTTCATAGTGAGCCAGCACCGCCTCCAGCTGGGGACGGTTCTCGCCGGCGAAGCGCAGCACCTTCCGTACATTGCTCGCCGGCCGGCTGCAGGACGACAGAAGAATGAACAATATGGCCGCCGCCAGATATCGCATGGTCTTAGACTTTGATGACATGTTTCCGTTCAGTCGATTATCAGGGATTCAGGGAAATCTTCCGGAAGATCGTAGCGCCAGAAGCTCTCGGTGTTGAGGTCGTTGACATAGAGCCAGCGGCCTGCGAAATCGAAGTCGAAACCTGTGACCTGTCTGTCTACGAGTATATCGGCAAGGGGGTTGCCTTCGTAGTCGAAGCAGTAGATGTGCGGAATTTCAGTTCGTCCCAGTTGGTAGGACCATTCCGTTTCGCCGAGGTACATGACTGCAAAGAAGTCATCGTAGATTTGCAGTTGCGAAAATGTGTAAGGAACTTCGGCGCGCTCCAACCCCTGAAGCCACTTGAGCGTGTAAATCTTTTTTCCGATGCAGATTGTTTTCCGCGATGCTCCGTCCGGGGAGTAGATATTAATGTAGTTAAGCGCTATAGGCACTTCTATTATCCTGTTATTATCCCGGGAATATCCCATGTCAGCAGAGAGCAGGTTGAAATCTGAAGACGGCAGCAAATATGCAGAGTTCAGACATTCTACCATGTCCGCAGGAGTGGACTCCCCGTCTTTCAGGAAAAAACGCTCAAGTCTCTTTTGATGGTCATCTTCCGTGAGGACACGGTAGAAGCAGGTGGAATCTTCAAGCCATAGCATATTGAAGCATGGGTATGGGAATCCGTCTTCCAGCAGCTTGAGCACAGGAGTCCCTTTATCGAGCGATTCATACAGTCTGAACTCGAACATGCGTCTTTTGTTCATGTCTGCCAGAAAATATGAAATATCTCCGTCTTTTTCTACCGGCCAGCAGGATGCTGCCCATGGGACTGACAGGAACTCTTCGGGGCCGTTTCCAGTCTTGAGGAACTGTCCGAGCGGTCTGAATCCGTTTAAAGTGAGAATTGTCCATCCTCCTTCCTTGTCCGAGTTCGATGCGATTATCAGTGAGTCTTGTATGTCGAAACTGAACATTCCTGGGACTCCCAGGTCGACAGTATCAGGAAGTGACAGAGAATAAGTTTCGGGAAAGTCCAGAATATAGCTTATTCTGTCTGAAAAGAGCATTTCGTTGCTTTGACTTGCACACGCAGTGCAGGCCAGCGCGACTGCCGAAGCAAATGCCGTAAGTTCGATTCCTTTCATGAGCCGTGTCTTGGAGTTATTCTATTGCAGGATAGTTGGATATTGAGCGTTCTTGATAGATTCGCTTGGATATTATGGACAAATGTCTGAGCTTGAGAATATGATTGCGACCCCGTTGACATATGTGCAAGTTCCACAATATACTACCAAACTGCTCTTTTTTGCAGTTATAGAGTTATAGCACAACTCTCCATGCGCGGGATCCCCCTCCTGATGCATCAAAGCCTCAATGTTGGCCTGGAAGATGGGGTCAGTGTTTCTGTTTGCCAGAATGGCGGTAGCAGCTGCAATAGTGATGAATTTCTTCATTTCTTTAAATGGTTTTAATAGTGTTGATTTATTATGCGGCCGTAAGGCGCATCATCTGGAGGAAAACTTGTCTGCCAGCACTTTTTGGTATAATTTCATCATATTGTAGTCC
>DVLC01000063.1 GCA_018715685.1 Candidatus Cryptobacteroides merdipullorum | reverse complement strand
GTCGGAGTCTCCGGCCGCCTGCTCCCGGAGCTGTGTGCCGGATATCGTGTGTCGCCGTCAGGTGGATATAGCTATGCCGGCACGATGAACCGGGATTCCGAAATTGTCCTGGACATGTATCCGTCCGAATTGAGGTTTCTCACGGCGGACAGGCTTGAGACATCTTTCGGACTGACCTGGGCTCTCGGAGTCAGAGACAAGTCCTCGCTCTGCCTTTCGCTGCGCGGAGGCTATGACCACAGCTTCGGTCTCCGCGAGCATAGGCTGGCGGCTGACTTCGGAGTCGCCTATCTGTTTTGATTGTTTTCGAGAATAATGATGATGAAGTTTCACAATATACTGGCCTGTGCCGCGCTTCTGCCGGCGGTGGCATTTGCGGCAGACTTCCCGGAGGCGGCCGGAAAAGCGGAGAACAGCTTCGCCATTGTCGTCGACAGCTGCACCTGGAAGGCCTGCAACGCCGAGATAGCCTCCTATGGAGAAGCTGTCGGGGACCAGGGGCTCCGGGTGCTGACCATGGTGGATGAATGGTCGGCGCCGGAGCAGGTGAGAACCGCGCTCCGCGAAGCATACCTCAATGAAAACCTGGAGGGAGCCGTCTTCATAGGCGACATTCCAGTGCCGATGATACGCAGGGCGCAGCATCTCTGCTCCGCTTTCAAGATGCAGGAGGATCCGGAGGACATGTTCAACACGAGCGTGCCTTCCGACAGGTTCTATGACGACTTCGACCTGAAGTTCGACTATATTGCCTCGGAAGACACCCTCGGCTTCTCATATTTCTACTACAATCTCAGGGGCGACGGCCCGCAGGAGATAGCTTCCGACATCTACACCGGGCGCATCAAGCCGACTCTCGACGGGGAGGCCGGGCATGCCCAGATCGCCTCGTATCTTGAGAAACTCGTCAGAATCAAGGAGGAGCGTAACATCGTCGACCGCATACTCTCATATACCGGAAGCGGCTCGTTTTCCAACAGCCTCGTCGCATGGAAGGACGAGAGCGTGACTTTGCGGGAGCAGTTCCCGGACGCCTTCCTCGACGCGGACGGCGCCAGGTTCTACATCTATGCCATGTACCCTTTCCCCAAGGACGTGATCCGGAAGGAACTTGCACGTGAGGACCTCGACATCGCCCTGTTCCACGAGCACGGCGTACCCGGCAGGCAGTATCTAAGCGACAATCCGCCCGTTCAGGGAATAGGCGCCTACTATGAGGACGCTAAAAGAAGGCTGCGCTCCGAGGTGGCCACCCGGATCCGCTACGGCAGCAGCGAGGAAGAGGCGATAGAGGCGCTTAAGCTTAAATACGACCTGGACGACAGCTGGTTTGACGGGCTTCATGACCCGGCGGTGGCCGCCGCGGATTCGCTCTACGACCTCAGGACGGGCATCATTCTCGAAGATATTCACGAATGGAACCCGGACCCTCTGGTCACCATATTCGACGCCTGCTACAACGGGGATTTCCGTGAGAAGGACTGCGTGGCCTCAAGCTATATCTTCGGAAGCGGACGCAGCGTGGTCTCTCTCGGGAACAGCGTCAACGTGCTGCAGGACAAGAGTTCCTCCGACCTGCTCGGCATGCTCTCTTGCGGGTTCAGCGTGGGCCAGCTCGCGCAGATGACCAATATCCTGGAGTCGCACGTGATCGGTGACCCTACCTTCTGTTTCGCGCCTTCGGATCCCGACGCCTCCAAGCCCGACTTCCATGAATCCGACCCCGGCTACTGGCTGTCGGTGCTGGAAGACGACAGCCGCTGCGACATGCGGGGACTCGCGCTGCACAAGCTTTATCTGCTGGACTATGACGGGCTTTCCGACCTGCTTCTGGAGGTCTTTGAAGATGCGGATGAATATATGCTGCGTCTTCAGGCCATGCACCTCTCGGCGCATTATGCCGACGGCAACTATGAAGAACTGCTGCTCAAGGCTCTCGATGACCCCTATGAGTTCATACGCCGCAAGGCCGTATATTACGCCGGTCGCACCGGAGACATGCGATTCGTGGAGCCGGTCGCCAGGATGTATCTCAGGGACCATACCTCGAAGCGCATAGACTTCAACCTTGTCAGCACGGCCCCGTTCTGGGGAGTTGACGCCGTTCCTGATGCGGTGGAGAGCCTGATCGCCGCCTCCGACGAGGTCTTCGACAAGGAGGCCGTACTTGAGGAGATGGTCGGGGCGCTGCGCGACGGAATGAGCATCCCTGCGTCCGTGATGAAGACTTTCGAGACGCGGGAGAATCTGATAAAGTCCCGCTTCTACGTGTCCGTGCTGCGCAACATGCCCTATCCCTTTCTCACGGAGAAGGTTCTGGAATATGCCGCTGACGAGTCTCTGCCTCTTGACCTGCGGGTGCAACTGGCCGAGGCTCTGGGCTGGTATGTCCGCAGCGGCACCCGCTTCGAGATAATCGCCGGATGCCGTGAGATTCTGGAGACTCAGGGTGCTTCGATTGCGCCTGAACTGGAGGATGAACTCAACAAGACCATCAACAGACTGGAGGAGTATTCAAGATGAAAATAACAGTATCAGCGATGGCCCTTGTCCTGTCGGCCGCGACCGTGTGTGCCGCCGCAAGGCCCGGGCATGTCCCTGCGCAGAAGTCTGCGGAGACCTCACTGGCTCTTTTCGTCGACGCCGCTACCTGGGAGCACTGTTCGGAGGCGATATCCTCCTACCGCGAAGTCCTCGGCTCGGAAGGGCTGGGCGTGCATATATACCATGCGGACTGGGAGTCTCCCGAACAGATCAAGGATATAATTCTCAAGCTCGCCGACAACGGAAGACAGCCGTTGGAGGGGGCCGTGTTCGTCGGGGACATCCCTATAGTCAGGATAGGCGGAGCGCAGCATCTGACCACGGCGTTCAAGATGAATGAGGATGTCTACGACCGCACCGAGTCCTGGGTCGTCAGCGACAGGTTCTATGACGACTTCGACCTTGACTTCAGCTTCGTCGACAGCGACACGAGCGGTTTCTACTACCGCCTGACCGAAAAAGGCTCGCAGCTTGTCGAGCCCGACATCTATTCCGCGCGCATGCTTGTGCCGAGGAGCATGGATGACAGGTACGGCCGGCTGAACCGCTACCTCGAAGAGGTGGTCCGCGCGCATTCCGAGGAGAATCCTCTGGACAACGTGTTCTTCTATGCCGGAAGCGGCTACAATTCCGACTGCCTGACGATATGGCGCCAGAAGCCGCTCGCGTGGAGGGAGTATTTTCCGGAAGCCTTCAGGAAGTCATCCACGAACAAGTTCCTCAACTACCGCTACGGCCGGGACATAATGTTCAGGCTGTTTCAGGAGATGCAGCACAGCGGCTATGACCTGATGGAACTCAGTGAACACGGGGCCGCGGACACACAGTACATCACCTCTGCCGGAGGTTCCGACAACCTGAGGGAGGATCTTACGAGAATCAGGAGCGTGCTCAGACAATATTACAGCAGGTATCGCGGTACCGAAGACGAGCAGCCTTTCCTCGAGGAGGCCGAGAACGACTACGGGACCGGGTTGAGGTTCTTTGCCGACAGTTTCTATGTCCGGGATGCAGTCCGTGATTCGCTGGAAGATGCATTGGACAATCTCCGGCTCGACAGGATAGCGGATCTGCATACGGGGCCCAGGGTGCTTGTCCTGAATGCCTGCTACAACGGCTCCTTCTATGAAGAAGGTTATGTGGCCGGTCATCATCTGTTCAACGGAGGAAAATGCGTTGTGGTTCAGGGAAATACCGTCAATGTGCTTCAGGACAAGTATGAAGACGAACTCATGGGCGTCCTTGCCGCCGGAGTCCGCATGGGAGCATGGCAGAAGGGTCTGCCGTATCTGGAATCTCATCTTGTCGGAGATCCGACATTCCGCTTTTCCTCTCCGGACGGTGAGTTCGCTTCCCGCTACGAAGCGCTGGAGCCGGACCTGCAATATTGGCTGCGCGAGCTGGATTCGCCCGAATCCCTGCACAGGGCGGCGGCCCTGAAGAAGCTGCACGAGCTCCGAGTTGACGGAATGCCGGGGCTGCTGCTCAGGACTTTTGACCGTGACGCCTCATGGCAGGTGCGTCTGGAAGCCCTGCATCTGCTTTCTTTCTATCCCGGACCTGAATGCACTCTTGCCGTGCTGAAGGCTCTGGACGACCCCTACGAGCGCATCAGCCGCATGGCGGCCAGAATGGCGATGTTCATAGGCGACCCCGTGCTTCGTGCGCCGCTGCAGAAAATAGCCGACGAGGCGGCCGACAGGCAGAGAGTGCAGTTTCTTGCCTCCGACGCCCTGCAGATAATGGACAGCCGCGATCCGAGCAACCTGAGCTGCCTCGACGGCCTGAAGTCGGAATCCGATGAGACGAAGATCAGTTCCATACGCTTCATGCGCAACTATAACCTGCATTTCGCGGTTCCCGAACTTCTGTCCATGCTCTCCGACGAGAGCCTGTCGACCAAGGTGAAGATCTGCATGGCCGAGGCCCTGGGGTGGTTCAGGCTTTCCGTCAACAGAGACATGATAGTGGATTATATTTCTTCCATGGACATGAGCGCTCTGGATCCGGACTATGCCGCGGAATTGAACAAGACCTTGAAACGCATGAAGTGACGTCATGATGAAAAAATTGAAAATGGCCGCGTCCGCCGTTCTGCTCATACAGGCGGTTGCGATAAATGCGCAGAACGTCCCTCTGCTTCCCCAGTTCGCCATGTTGAAGTCCGTCGAAGCGCAGACTGGCGTTCCGGCGCGTCCGTGGTCCGCTCCTGCCGACGACGTGAGCCTCCCCGAGGCGGTGGACAACAGCATTCTTGAAGCCTTTCCCCCGATATTCAACCAGATAGGCGGTTCCTGCGCCCAGGCTGCAACGATAGGTTACATGTTCACCTACGAGGTCAATTCCTTGCTGGGGCGCAAGGCTGACGTGCCGGAGAACCGTTTCAGCTATCTTTATTCGTGGAACTTTATCAACGGAGGAAAGGACGAAGGTTCCTTGAGCTGGGACGGGATCGCGCTGTCCCTGTATTCGGGGATGATGACAGAGGCCGATTTTCCGACCCAGACTTCGGCATATTCCTTCCGTTGGGCGAGCGGTTACGACAAGTATTTCAGGGCCATGCACTACAGGGTGAAGTCTTTCGAATACATGGATGCCGGTTCACCTGAAGGCGTGTCGGCACTCAAACGCTATCTCTATGACGGCGGCGAGAAAGGCGGCAGGGGAAGGGTGGTGGTGTTCTCCTCGGCTTCGGAGGGCTGGAGGATGGACGACGATTATGACGGCCCGTCACTCACAGGATACCGGAGCATACTGCTGGAACTGCCAGTGGACGGCGCGCATGCGATGACTATAGTAGGTTATGACGATACCGTGGAATGTGAGTTCAACGACAGGACTACCAGCGGCGCCTTCATCGCCGTGAACTCCTGGGGCCCGTACATGCACGACCGCGGCAGGTACTACATACCGTACTGCTTCTTCGAGGAAGATCAGGATTCGGAGTATGTGCTTTCCAAGGAAGTCGTCGGGATAGACGTGGAATATGTGGAACCTGTCCTTGCTTTCAGCGCGGGAGTCGACTACAGCTCCCGTGACGATCTGAGCTTTTCGGTCGGTGCCTCCTCCGGAGCCTGGGCCGAATCTCCCGAAGTAACATGGCAGATGAACATCGCCAGGAACCAGGGAGGGGACTATCCCATGCAGGGTTCCGGCTTCGATTCCGACATAGAGTTCGGTTTTGATGCGAGCCCCATTGCCGATGAGGCTTTCGCCATGGATGATGTCACATGGTTCCTCGGAGTGACTAAGAACGCGCGGGGCAAAGTGAACGGCAGCGGCCGGGTGACTTCGTTCAGGGTCCATGACTATCGTGACGGTGAGGATGATCCTGTAGTGCTTACGGCGGAGCTGCCGGAGGATACTGAAATCAGAAACGGGACTAACTGGTACGCGCTTAAGACGACCGAACCGGAGACCACCTCCGCCTCGCCTGTAGAATGGCTACAGGCTGACGGACAGCCGCTGAAGGCGACTTTCATTGTCAGGACGGCTGACGGAGGCTATGCCAAGGTCAGGTTTTCGGAATATGATAGAAAAAATGGTAAAATCAATCTAAGATATGTCTACACTTCGGACACTCATCTCGGCCATTAGCGCCACCGTGCTTCTTTTCGTTTGGGGCTGCAATCGGGAACCTGTTCAGGAAAGAGTGGATTCCGGCGCTGAAGGCATCGTTGTCGAAGGTCTGAGCGATGACCGTTGGACCTATTTCTCCTTCAGTGAATCCAAGGTCGTCGGAACCAGCGAATTCGGTTCCGGTGAAGAGGATGCCCTCTGGGCCGGTCGCGATGACTGGGACATCGCTATCTGCGGTGAATTCCTGAGGACCAACAGCGGGACTTCCGGAATCGGAAACGGGGGTATACAGCGGAACACCATTACGGATTTCTATAATCTGACTGAAGCCCCGGATGACGGATATCTGGAGGATGTCGATGACATTGTCGTTGCACGTTGAATCCCGCCTGCTTATTCGCTGAGTTCCAGCCAGCGGGTCTCCAGACTATCGAGCTCGGAGATGATTTCCTGAATCCGCGCGCCGGCTTGTTGCAGGGCGTCGTAGGCCATGCCGCCGGAGCTCATCTGAACTTCGAGCGCGGCTTTCTCCCGTTCGAGTTCCGGCATCCGGGCTTCAATTGCCTCCAGCTCCCGTTTCTCCTTGTAGCTGAGCTTTCTCGGCCCGTCCGCCAGCGGCTTTGCGGGTCTGGACGCTGCGGGCTTGGGTGCGGCGGCCTGCTCCTCCCTCTTCCTTGAGGCCTCGACATCCTTTATCCATGCGCGGTATTCGCTGAACTTCCCGACGAAGTCCTTCACGACGCCGTCGCCGCAGAACACCAGCAGATGCTCCACGGTCCTGTCGAGGAAATGGCGGTCGTGGCTGACAACTATCAGGCTGCCGCCGTAGCCGGCGAGATACTCTTCGAGTATGTTCAGGGTCACGATGTCGAGGTCGTTGGTCGGCTCGTCGAGAATCAGCAGATTCGGATTCCGCATCAGTATGGTGAGCAGGTAGAGCCGGCGCCTTTCGCCACCGGAGAGCCTTGAGACGCGGGTAGTGTACATGTCCCGCGGGAACATGAAGTTGGAGAGCAGCCGGGTGTCCGAAACCACGTCCATCACGGTCATGTCGCCGTCGAATTCCATGCCCTGCTGGCGGTAGTAGCCTATGACCAGCGAGGTTCCGCGGTCGATGCCGCCGGAATCGGGAGCTATCGCCCCGGTGAGCAGGTCGAGGAAGGTGGACTTGCCTATGCCGTTCCGTCCTACTATCCCGACTTTGTCGCCGCGCTGGAAATTGTAGCTGAAATCCTTGAGCATGGCATGCCCGTCCCAGCTGTAGTTCACGTTCCTGCAGTTGATTATCTTGTTGCCCAGACGCGAGGCGGAGCCTACGCCTTCGAGCGAGATCTGGCGGTCGTCGCGCTGCTGTCCGGCCCTTTCCGAGAGCTCCCGGAACGCGTCTATGCGGTATTTGGCCTTGCCTGAGCGGGCGCAGGGGGTCGCGTGTATCCATTCGAGCTCGCGGCGGAGCAGATTGCGCACCTTGTCGGTCTCGGCGTTCCACGATGCTATGCGCTCCTGACGCTTTTCGAGATAGTTTTGGTAGTCGCCGCGGTAGGAGTAGACCGCTCCCTGGTCGAGCTCCATCACGATATTGCACACCCGGTCGAGAAAGTAGCGGTCGTGCGTGACCATCAGCAGGGTGCAGCGGCTGCGCTTCAGCCAGCCTTCCAGAAATTCTATGGCTTCGATGTCAAGATGATTGGTGGGCTCGTCCATGATCAGGAAGTCGGCGTTCAGCGCGAGCATCTCGCTGATGGCCACTCTCTTGACCTCGCCTCCCGACAATGCGCTCATCTTCATCGAGAAGTCCGGCAGCCGGAAGGATGTCAGCAGTTCCTTCAGCCGCTGGACGAACGCCGCCTTCTCGTCTTCATGGAATGCGGCGGTGTCGCGACTGCTGTGGGACAGCACCTGGTCGAGTATGCTGGAGTCGGGGGACCAGTCGTAATCCTGTTCGAGAAAGGCTATGCGAATGTCCTTCAGGAACATGACCCTGCCGCCGGAGTCCGAGCTGTCCTTTCCCGCGATGATGCGGAGCAGGGAGGTCTTGCCCGTGCCGTTCGGCGCGATGAGGGCGATCTTGTCGCCTTCATTGACATTGAAGCCTATATGCTCGAAAAGGATTTTCGGGCCGTAGGACTTGGAGATGTTCTCGATCTGGAGATAGCTGGCCATGGACTATGCGAGTCCGAGCACCTTGTCCCTCGAAAGCAGGCAGTCGCCCACGGAGGCGGCGCGGCGGTCGAGCTTGGACAGCACTATCTTGGTGTCAGACGACACGCGGGAGAGCGACAGGCGGTTCACCGCGGTCTTGATGGGCAGCAGCAGATAGTCCTTGCCGACTATGAGTCTTCCTCCGATGACCACGAGTCCGGGGTTGAAGATGTTGAGCACGCCGGCGATGCCCCGGCCGAGGGTGTCGCCTATCTTGCCTATGCTGTCGATTGCCAGCACGTCGCCTTCCTCGACGGCCTTGAGGATTTCGTCAAGTTCGATGTCTCCGTTCTCCTGATAGGAGGCCAGGAGAGAAGAGGAGTGCCCGCGCTTGAGTTCGTCGACCATGATGCGGTGCAGTGCGGAGCCGGACGCGCCGGTCTCAAGGCAGCCGACCTTGCCGCAACGGCAGATGATGTCGTTGTTCAGGGCGGGGAAGTGCCCGATCTCGCCGGAGTAGCCGGACTTGCCGTAGTAGAGCCTGCCGTCGGCGATTATGCCCATGCCGAGCCCCCAGCTCAGGTTGATGAAGATCATGTTGGGGTCGGCTTCGGCGCCAAGGTTCATGTATTCCCCGTAGGCCATTGCCCTGGAGTCGTTCTCTATGTTGACCGGCAGCTTGAACTCCTTCTCGAATATGCTCTTGAGAGGGATGTCGTCGCTCACGAAATAGCTGAGGCTGTATCCCTTCTCGGGGTTCACGCGCCCTGAGAGGCTGACCCCGACGCCGAGCACCTTGATCCAAGGAATCCCGCACTTGGTGACCTCGTCCTTGACCATGCGGCATATCGTCCTGAACGAGAGCTCGTTCGCCTCAAGCACGAACTCGATGTCCTGGATGAAGTTCACTATCTCCCCCTTGAAATTGCTTATGGCGATGTGGAAGTGGTGTCTGGCGATGTCCACTCCCACGAAGTATCCGGCCTCGGGGTTGAGCCCGTACACGCTGGGCCTCCGTCCTCCGGAGGTGCCGACCTTGCCTTCGTCCTGGAGGAAGTTGTCGTCGATGAGTTCGGCGATGAGCTTGGTAATGGTGGGCACGCTTATGCCCAATGCACGGCTGAAATCGGCTATGCTGTAGTTGTTGTGCGTGATGCAAAGCCGAAGGATTTCTCTTTTGACGATAGCGTTCTTGCCGGAGGTCTCGCCTAGGAAGGATGGGAGCATATAATTCATATTATATGCAAATATATCAAAATTTTTGTTAGTAGAAGGAAGTTTCGTGAAATTTCTTAAAAATTCGTGGCAGATAATCAATATTTTGCGTTGGAGAGGGAATGTAGGGGCTCCCAGGGCCGCCGCGTTTCGGAAAATCAAAACAACTTGCTATTTTTGCAAGAATTTAACCATAGTGCCGGAATCAGATGAGACTGTTCTCCAAACTGCATAGGAAGATTCGCGCGATGCGGCTTTCGCTGAAAGCCAAGCTCGTGCTGAGCCTGCTCTCGGTGGTCGCCATTCTGCTCGTCTCGTCCGTAATCTCCGTGATGGAGTATTCGCGCATGAGCAACTATGTGTCCGAACTCATTGCGGACGACATCAGCAGCATCAATGTGGCCAACCGCCTTGCCGACATGAGCAACAATTACAACCTTGAGATTCTCGAGGCCATAGGCGAGGGCTCCTCGGGCCGTCTGCCGGATTTCGACGACGAATACTTCAAGACCAACTGCGAGCGCCTGCGCATGAGCCACACCATCAATCAGGCTTATCCGATGGCGGATTCGGTAATGTATTCCTACGCTGCCTACATGCTGACCTCGCTTGAGTTCGAGAGCGTGGTGCAGTCGGACTTCATCGACAACAGAGCATGGTATTTCGGCCGTCTGCAGCCGCGTTTCGACCGTCTGCAGAGCGACATAGACAACCTTACGAGGGCGATATACGAGGACCTTCAGGAGAATTCGGCGACTTTCGACCGCGGCTTCTACCGCAGCATAATCCCCGGAATCGTGGCTGTCGGAGTGGGGCTCATGCTCGTGCTGATGCTCATGTTCTTCATCCTGTCGTACTACGTGAACCCTCTCTACCGCATGCTGGAGGGCCTGAGCGCCTACCGGTCGAGCGATAAGAAGTATACCGTGAGCTTCGAAGGCGACGACCAGCTGGTCGAGCTCAACGACGGCATCTCGGAACTCGCGGGAGAGAACCAGCAGCTGCGCCGCAGGGTCAGGGATCTCAGGAAGAAATGAACTGGAAGGTAATCATAAGGAACATAGGCTTCGCGCTGCTCGTCAACGCGCTGTTCATGCTGCTCTCGGTGTTCGTTTCCATGGCGAACGGCAACGACTCCGCGCTGGCGGCTCTGATGATCTCGTTCACGATCACCTTCATCGTTGGCATATTCCCGTTCATATTCGTGCGCAAGACGACCTCGATATCGCTGCGCGAGGGCTATGTGATCATCACGCTCTCGTGGCTGCTGTCGTTCCTGTTCGGTCTGCTGCCGTATGTGCTCTGGGGCGGCCCCTTCACCCTGTCGAACGCGATTTTCGAGTCTGTCAGCGGCTACACGACCTGCGGGGCGACGATTCTGAGCGACGTGGAGGCCCTGCCTGACAGCCTGCTGTTCTGGCGTTCGTCCACTCATTTCATCGGCGGTCTCGGAGTCGTGGTCTTCCTGCTGCTGATCATTCCGGAGTCCAGCCAGATGCGCATGCGTCTGACCAACATGGAGCTGAGTTCGCTGACCCGCAGCGGCTATTCTTCGCGGACGACCGGCGTGGTGTACATTTTCGCGTATGTCTATCTCGCGCTCGTGGCTCTGGCGGCGCTGGCCTACATCCTTGCCGGCATGTCGCCGTTCGACGCCCTCTGCCACGCCATGGCCGTGGTGGCGACCGGAGGATTCAGCACGAAGACTGCTTCGATAGCCGCTTTTGACTCCTACTGGATCGAAGGCATCACGATGCTGTTCATGTATCTTTCTTCGATACATTTCGGCTTGCTCTACCTGACTGTGGTGACCCGCTCCCTGAAGCCGCTCAAGAGTCCGATAATCAAGTTCTACACAGCGTCCATCGCGGTGGTGACCGTCTTCCTCGGCATAGGGCTCAAGACCGGAGGTTTCAGCGGAAGCTGGTTCGAGGCGCTCTGGGACGGGCTCTTCAACACTCTTACGGTTTCATCGACTACCGGCTTCGCCAATCTCGACAACTCGCAGTGGCCGGGCTGGATGATTGTCCTGCTGCTGTTTCCGGCCATCATCTGCGGCACCACCGGCTCGACCTGCGGCGGCATCAAGTCCGACAGGGCGCTGATTCTGTGCAAGGCGGTGGCCCGCTATGTGAATTCCATCCTCCATCCGTCCTCGGTCAACGAGGTCAGGCTCGGACGCAAGATTCTTCGGGACTCCGAGGTGTCGCCGCATCTGCTCTACATAAGCATATACATGTTTCTGATATTCATTTCCATGCTGCTCTGTCTCTGCACGGGGCTCGATTTCGAGAATTCTCTGGTGGCCACGGTCATGAGTTTCGGCAATGTGGGGCCGGGCTGCGGCGAACTCATGGGAAGCATGGGCTGCTATGACAGCGCGCCGACTCTGTCCAAGCTGATTTTCTCCTTCGACATGTTCCTCGGCCGCGTCGAGATCTATCCCGTCCTCGCGGTTCTGGGAATGATTTTCGACAAGAGGGACAGATGAGCAGGGCCGACTTTCTCTATTCACATTTTCTCGAGCGTTTCGGCTACGAGCCCACGCGCTGCCAGGCCGGGCTTTTCCGCAGTCTTGCCGATTTCGTGACCTGCGACGACGCTGACATTCTCGTGGTCAACGGCTATGCGGGCACTGGAAAGACCACCGCGATAGCTACGGTGATTTCCGTCCTGGACGAGATGGGGGCGAAGTCCGTGCTGCTGGCTCCGACCGGCCGTTCCGCCAAGGTGCTTTCGTCGACCGCGCACCGTCCGGCTTCCACTATCCACAAGCATATCTACCGGCAGAAGTCCATGGGCGCCGACGGCTTCGGCAGCTTCTCGCTCGCCCCCAACAAGGCCAGGGACACGCTCTTCGTGGTCGACGAGGTGTCGCTGATAGGTTCGGACTCCTCCGAAAGCGTCGGGAAGGGCGGCGCCGTGTTCGGCACGGGCAATCTGCTCGAAGACCTGGTGAACTTCGTCCGGAACGGCGCCGACTGCCGCCTCGTGCTCATTGGCGACGACGCCCAGCTGCCTCCGGTCGGGCTTGAGTCATCTCCGGCTCTGACGAAGGAGACCATGACGTGGTTCGGCGGGGTGCGCTGGTGCAGCCTGACTTCGGTCGTGCGTCAGGCCGCCGAGTCTGGAATATTGCGTAACGCGACCATGTTGCGGCGGCTGCTCGCGGATTTCAGGGAACACGGGGAGCAGGGGAGTCTGCGGCTCGACCTTTCAGGAGTCGATGACGTGTGCCGCATCGGCGGCGGTGAGCTTATGGACGCGCTGGGCGATGCCTACGACCGCTACGGACAGGACGGCACCGTGGTGCTCTGCCGCTCGAACAAGCGCGCCAACCGCTACAACCTTGGCATACGGTCGCGGGTGCAGTACAAGGAGGAGGAGCTCGTGCGGGGAGACAGGCTCATGATTGTGCGCAACTGCTACCAGTTTCTCGAGGATGTGCCCGAACTTGACTACATAGCGAACGGCGACATCGCGAAGCTCGTGAGGATAGGCCGTTACGAGGAGAGGTACGGCCTGCATTTCGCCGACGCGCTGCTGGCCTTCCCCGACTACGGCGACGTTGAGATCGGCGCGAAGGTCTGTCTCGACACCCTGCATTCCGAGAGCGCGTCGCTCGCCCGGGAGCAGCAGGACATGCTCTTCGAAGGAGTCTGGGCCGACTATTCCGACCGCGGGACCCGCCGGAAGATATGGGAGGCCGTGCGCGAGGACCCCTTCTACAACGCGCTCCAGCTCAAGTACGCCGAGGCCATCACCTGTCACAAGGCCCAGGGCGGACAGTGGGACTGCGTGTTCATCGACTGCCCGTTCTGGCTTCCGGAGCAGAGCGCGGACGACATCAAGTGGCTCTACACCGCTCTCACCCGCGCGGTCAGGAAGGTCTATCTGGTGAATTTCCCGGACAGGTTCTTTTTATCATAACATGCCGACAAGTCTTGCCGGCAGCACGGCATTTCCGGCATCATCTTCCGGAGCGTTCTTAAGGAACAGCACTGGGACGATGGTGTAGTTTCTGGCAAATGGAAGCAGACTTGCTTTGCGGAGAAGTCCGGCTGTCAGTTGTCCGCCATTCTCCCGGGCCGTCCATTTGCATTCTCCGACCAGCAGATGCTTTTTATCGATCGATTCCGCCATTACGTCAAACTCGACCTGCTCCGGCTTCCTGTCTTCGTTGAGAACTGCACCCCACCAGCGTTTCGCCTTGCCATAGACTACACCGTCGACAATGTTCCCTGTAACGGCGTCCCTGCACAGTTTCTCCCACCGCGTGCTCACATATTCGGAGAAGTGGGCAGCCAGAGCCTGTTCTATCGGAAGGCGGCGGCCAAGTTCAACGAAAGAGCGGTTGGGGACGACAAACTGATAGTAGAATGACATGAACGGATCAGCTATCTTATAGAGACTCTTTTTTGCATTCTTTTCGTCAGTCCCGAACGGAACATCTTTTTCCAGGAATCCGAGATCGATGAGTTTCTTCAACGGGCGGGACAGATTGGTCGCCGGCTCATTGCACCGTGCGGCAATCTCGGAAAGCCGATTTGCGCCGGTTCCGATATAAGACATTATTGTCGATGTCTTGACGATGTCCTTGACATCGTCCTGAAACAGCTTGATCGGTTCCTCATAAAGGATTCCATTGACAGAAAGGACATTGTGCCATAGGGAGTCCTCAAGAGAACTGCTGTTCTCCCTAAGTTCCCAATAACGCGGTACTCCACCCCATACGGCATACTCTTCAATGGCATTCAGCGCGTCAAGGCCCAGAGCCTCCTGAATATACGGCAGGCGTATCGGTGTGAGCCGCATTATCTCATCCGCACGGCCATAGAGGGGAGCGGCAGAGTCAAGGAACTGCCCGTACATCATGTTTTGCGACGAGCCGCAGAGCACAAGATTATATTTCAGCTGCTTTTCGTCAACAAGTTTCTGCAGTACGGACGGCAGCTCCGGAGACTGTTCCACAAGATAGGGAAATTCATCCAGGCATAAGGTAAATCGCCTGTCCGTACGATAATTGAGCGCACGGAACATGGACTCCCAATCCGGATATGTCAATTTGTCGAAATCAGGAAACGCTTGCGCAATGACTGTTGCAAGCAAGATCCTCTGATGCTGACCTTCAGAACGGTCGGCAAGGAAATAAACATCAGCATCCGACAACAATCTTTTGATAAGCGTAGACTTCCCCAGCCGTCTGCGGCCATATATTACGACCAACGAGGGCTTCTCTCTCGCAAGAGCATCCTTCAGCCGTGCGGTTTCATCTATTCTGTCGACAAATTTCATGAGCAACATTTTATTATGCATTGCAAACATAATGTTTTTGCTGCATAATACAAAATCCGAAGCTGTATTTTCTTCCGTCATGAACCGGCATTTGCGGCTATGAGCGGATTTTTGTTGCGCCAAGCTGCCGACACCGAGTACGAGGGAGATGACGTCCCAGGCCGTCTCGAAGACCTTCCCGTCCGGACAGGAGCGGCCGCGGGGGCCGGGAGAGCATCCGGCGCGGCGGTTAAGATTGGAGCGTGTTTTCTCATGTCAAGGGACGAAAGAATATTCTTCACAGAAGGTGATGGAGTAGTCGGATATCAGGAAATCCCATGTGTATGGGTC
>DVLC01000062.1 GCA_018715685.1 Candidatus Cryptobacteroides merdipullorum | reverse complement strand
AAAAATATCGTTATTTGCGCTCATGTGCAACATGGCTTAGGATTTTTTCGCCAAGGGCCGGCCCGGTTTTGCAATCCACCTGCGCAGCTCAGACAGCGTACAGGCCTCTGGAAGGCAGGTCTGCGTCGAAGGTGGAAGGGAACTGTGTCCACCTTCGCGCTCCGACCCCGTTACATGGCCGTGGAAGGCACATGGGTGTCGAAGGTGGATTGCAGAAACGAGTCACAGGACGCCGCCACAAAACCGCATCCGTTGGAGCGGGCCTCAATCCTCGGCTCCCATTACCTGCTGCCGCCTCCGAAACCCCCTCCGCTGAAGCCGCCACCGCCGCCGAAGGATGAGCCGCCGCCGAGACCTTGGGCGCTGCCGGCCGTTTCGGCGGCGACGGCGGCGTTGGAGTTGGTGATGGCCGCAGAGAGGATGCGGGTCTGGAGTATGAGCTGGTGCATGGTGGGGTAGTCGTAGTCCATGACTTCGGCGAAGGCTTCCGGATTGATTTCCTTGAGCTGCTCTGCGACCTTGTCGGCGATGCCGAAGAGAGCGCCGAAGACCAGATACTCCTGCCAGAGCACGGCTTCTATGGCATCCTTCTCGTCCATGAGCGTGAAATCCTGAAGAAATTTCTTGAGTCCGAGCAGCTTGCGAGCCTCGGCCCGTCCCGATGGAGTGTAGGCGGAGCCGTAGATATGCTTGTTGTCGCGCAGGGTGTCGCGTCCGCGGACAAGGGCGCGGCGCGACCATCCGGCGACTTCGTGGGCGTGGCGGCCGGCCCAGCGCGAGAACTCCTTGTGCTGGAGTACCCTGTCGGAACCGCTGGCCTCCAGCATCATCTCGCGCAAATCTTCGGCGGAAGGGTCGTCGCCATGTTGAGAACCAGCCCCGGCAGTCATGCCTTCCGCGCCCGCGGACTGCCGGCTGGAACCGGTAGAAGACGACACTCCGGCAAACGAAAGCTCCACCCGCCCCCTGTCGTCCTTCGACACCGAAAGCTGACCTTTATATATCATCCTCAAGATCAGCGCGGCTGCGAGAGTGTCGCGGCCTGCATGTTCGCCGAGTTTTTCGAGGGTGTATGCCGATGCCTTCAGATCGCCTCCGAACGGGATGTCACGGCACCAGCCGACTTCCGAGGGCTTCATGCCCAGAATCTTCCTGCGAACGGAACTCCTGTGCCAGACTCCGATGCCGGTCATCGCGGCGATTCCTAGCACGAAGAGCGCCAGGAGCCTGGCGAAACCGGAGCCGGCCTCCGAACCGTCGGAACCATGTCCGCCGAAGTCCGCCCCTTCCATCGCCACGGCCAGAGCCTCGCTGAAATCCCTGTCCTGCACGCTCGGGCTGCTGAACATGCCCTTGTCGAAACGCAGCAGCACTATCACCGAGCTGTTGCGCACGAAAGGCTCCGAGCTCTCGAAGACCACCGCTCCGTCACGGAAATCCACCCTTCCCTCATAGCCGAAGCCCCAGGCGCGCGTGTTCGCGGTGTCCAGCTGATGTCCCTGGGCTCGCACGGTGACCCTGACATGGCGGGGAGGGGAGCTCAGCCCCGGAGAGACCGTCTGCAGGTGCAGCATGTCGTAGTCATTCAGCGACTTCACGCAGCGCGACATCGTGTAGCGCACGTCGAACACGTGGTCGCCGAGGCTGCCTATGCCCCAGCACAGCTCCGCGCCGTCCCGCTTCCGCAAAATTCCGCATCGTCCCGCCTTCTCCGCGAGACTGCGTTCTGTGTCCCAGCCGTCTTCACATATATAGTCAAGTCCGCTTTCATCGCTGACCGACAGCCCTCCGATCCCGATGTCTCCCAGATTGCCCCGCACGAGATACCATTCGGTGCCGTCGGCGGCGCAGACGTCCCAGCGCTCATGGATGCTGGCGGAGCCGTCGGGAAGCAGGGTCAGCGTGATGTCGATGTCCCGTATTTCCGGAGAATGGGAGAACGCCGGCGGGCAGTAAAGGACGGCCGCAAACAGAATGACTGCGAACAGGGAGGAGAAGCGTTGCATATCGGATTATGGTTGGATGGCGGTGATTATATTTTCAGATGCTGTGGCCAGAACAAGCCGGCGGCAGCGGGCCGTCAGCAAAATCGTTCTGCGTGTACGGCAAGTTCAGAACTTCACCGGAGGCATTTCCGTCTTCCCCTCCGGCTCCTTGAGGTAGTCCTTGACCGTGAACTTCAGCATTCCGGCGACGATGGAGTCGGGGAACTGCCGCACGAGGCGGTTGTATGCTGTCACGGCGTCGTTGAATACCATGCGGCTCACGCGAACATTGTTCTCGTACTGGTTGATGCTCTCCATGGTCTTCGCATAGGTCCCGTCGGCCTTGAGCTGCGGATACTGTTCCGCCACGAGACTGATGCGGGAGAGGGCTCCGCTGATCAGATCCTCCTGGGCGGAAGCCTCCTCGGCGCTGCTGCCGCTGCTTATCTCGCGGCGCTGGGCGATCACGTCGCGCAGGGTTTTGTATTCATGCTCGTTGTAGGAACGGGTGAGCTCCACGAGGGCCGAGACGGCGTCCCAGCGGCTATTCTGCTGCACGCCGATCTGGCTCATGGAATTGCGGCAGAGCTCGTCCTTGCCCACGAGTCTGCGCTGGACGGCGATGAACCATATCACCAGCACGGCGAGTATGGCGGCGATTATTATAAAGGTCATGTTTTTGAATTTTTTTCAAATATAGAAAGATTCCTAAAATTACCCTATATTTGCCATCACTATACCTCTCTCAATAAGGGATGTATCGCAAGGGAAAAAGGTTTAATTTTATAACTGCTTGTCTTTCAATTTGTAATGAAGGCGGGCAGGACTGATGGAATTGTCTTCTGATACTCATGATACCGTTGAGAAGGAGCGCCGCAGCTGGTTTGTGATGCGCGACCTCTCCCGCCCCAACGCCAAGCTTCCGGCATACATGAAGCTGGACGAGCTGGGCATACGGTGCTACACGCCCACGGTGTGGAGGTCCATGGTGCGGAACGGCGTCCGGACGAGCCGCAAGGTGCCGGTGATCCACGACCTGCTGTTCGTCCGCGAGGCCCGCGAGACGCTCGACCCGGTAGTCGCGAAGATGCCGACACTCCAGTACAGGTTCCTGCGCAGGACATGGCGCGAGCCGATGACTGTCCGCGACGAGGAGATGGAGCGCTTCATCGGAGCGGCGGAGGGCGCGCGGACGGCGCGTTACTACTCCCCGGAAGAGATCACTCCAGAGATGCGCAACCGCAGGATCAGGATAGTGGGCGGCAACATGGACGGCTACGAGGGCACGCTGCTGACCGTCAGAGGCTCGAAGAAGAAGCGGCTGCTCGTGGAGGTTCCCTCGCTGATAGCGGTGTCGGTGGAGATAGAGGCGGATTTCATCGAACTTGTTTGAAAACAATATTTTGGAATAATGAAACGACACACGATCATGAAACCGTGGCTGCCGCTCTTGGGCGCGGCCGCGATTCTCTCCTCCTGCGGGACGCCCAAGGAGGTGGTCTATTTCCAGGACCTCCAGGGCGGCGACCAGGAGCTTGCCACGGTCCAGGCCAAGGAGATCACCCTGAGGCCTGACGACAAGATTTCGATAATAGTCAACAGCCGGGATCCGCAGCTGACAGACCTGTTCAACCTGCCATACGTGTCCAGATATCTGGGACAGACGCTGAGGAGCGGGGTGGTCAACAGCTCGTATTCGCAGTCGCAGGGCATTTCCGGATATACGGTGGACGCAAGCGGGTATATCGACTTCCCGGTGCTCGGAAAGGTCTATGTCCGCGGCATGACACGGGAGCAGGTGGCCCAGCATATCAAGGACGAACTCGTGAGCCGGGATCTGGTCAAGGATCCCGTGGTGACCGTGGAGTTCATGAACCTCAGCTTCGCCGTCATGGGCGAGGTCAAGACCCCGGGCCGCTACGCGATCGACCGCGACAGGGTCACGATACTCGACGCGCTGAGCATGGCCGGAGACCTCACGATCTACGGCGAGCGCACCAACGTGATGGTCCAGCGCCAGAAGGGCGACGACGTGGAGGTGTATACGATAGACCTGACCTCGGGGCAGGACGTGTTCTCGTCGCCGGCGTTCTACCTCCAGCAGAACGACCTCGTGTATGTGACGCCCAACGACGTGAAGGTCCGGGAGTCCACGGTGAACGGCAACAACATACGCTCGACCTCGTTCTGGATTTCGATCGGCTCGGTGCTGACGTCGGTGGCGGTACTGATAACGAATATAATCTTGTAGCACGCAGGGCGGTTCCGGCGTCCGGAAATATTGCGCTCCGGTGCGGCCGGCTTCCGTCCGAACATATGTCAAACAGCTAAATCCTATACAAAGTGGCAACACAGTACGACAATATCCAGCTCGAAGAGAACGAAAGCTCGATGGGCATTAAGGACTTCTTCTATCTGTGCCTCGCGAAGTGGAGATGGTTCGCTCTTTCCCTCGTGGTGGTGCTCGGAGCGGCGCTGCTCTATCTCCTGACCACGCCTCCGGTCTACACGCGCTCCACCTCGCTGCTGCTCAAGTTCGAGCAGGGGCCGAGAAGTTCCATCACCGACGCCGCCGGAGTGCTCGGCGACCTCAATCTCTTCCAGTCCTACACCAACGTCAACAACGAGATACTCTCGCTCCAGTCCCCGGCGCTGATGACCGAAGTCGTGAAGCGGCTGGGCCTGAATGTGAACTACAGCACCGACGGAACCTTCCACAAGGAAGTGCTCTACGGACTCGCGAGACCGTACGAAGTGGAGTTCGAGGGCTTCGCCGACAATGCCGGAGTGTCTTTCACGATAACTCCCGAAGACGACGGCACCCTGACCCTCGACCATTTCAGGCTCGACGGCGACAAGTATCGCGGAGAAGTGACGGCGTATGTCGATTCCCTGACCGCGACTCCTGTAGGAACTCTGATCGTCAGGCAGCTCGTGCCTTCCGACACCACGGTGCTGGGCAGGCCGGTGTATGTGTCCAGAAGCGGATACGCCTTTGCCGGCAAGGCATACGCGAAGAGACTCGTGGTCGGCCAGAGCGACGACGAGTCCACGGTGATCGACCTTTCCATAGATGATGTCTCCCCCCAGAGGGCCGAGGACCTGCTGAACACCGTGATAGCAATCTACAATGAGAACTGGATCAAGGACAAGAACCAGGTGGCCGTCAGCAACTCGATGTTCATCGAGGACAGGCTCGCGGTGATCGAGCAGCAGCTCGGCAACGTGGACGAGGACATCTCGGCCTACAAGAGCGAGCACCTGCTGCCCGACGTACAGTCGGCAGCGACCATGTACATGACCCAGAGCAGCGAGGCCGACGCGCAGCTGCTGGAGCTCAACATCCAGCTCTCGATGGCCCGCTACATCCTCAACTACATGATGAGCGGAAGCGGTGCGAATCAGCTTCTTCCGACCAATTCGGGCATCGAGAGCTCCGGCATCGAGAGGCAGATTTCAGAATACAACGCGCTTCAGCTCCAGCGCAACAACCTCGTCGCCAACAGTAGCGTGACCAATCCTCTCGTGGTGGACATGGACAATTCCCTCGAGGCCATGCGCGGGGCTATCGTGACCTCGATAAACAACCACATCGCGACTCTCGGCACCCAGATAGAGGCCATAGAAAACAGCGCGATGCAGACGTCGCAGCGCATAGCGGCCGCTCCCGGCCAGGGCCAGTACCTGCTGTCGGTGGAGCGCCAGCAGAAGGTCATGGAGTCTCTCTACCTCTTCCTTCTCCAGAAGCGCGAGGAGAACGAGCTCTCGCAGGCGTTCACCGCCTACAATACGAGAATCATCAATCCGCCGAGCGGGGATCCCGTCCCCACATCTCCGAGCAGAAACAAGGTGCTCATGATAGCCTTCGTGCTGGGCCTGCTGATTCCGATGGGCGTGATCATGCTGCGTGAGATGCTGAACACCAGAATACGCGGACGCAAGGATCTGGAGCAGCTGACCGTGCCCTTCGCGGGCGAGATACCTCTTGTCGGTGAGGGCAAGAAGAATCATCTGCTTCCGGACTTCCTGAGGAAGGCCGACGTCGACGGGGGAGTCAGGGAGATAGTCGTCCGCCATGCTTCGAGAAACATGATCAACGAGGCGTTCAGGGTGCTGCGCACCAATATGGAATTCATGCTCGCATCTTCCAGGGGAAAGGCTGAAATTTGCGTGTTCACCTCCTTCAACGTCGGCAGCGGAAAGACATTCATTTCCATCAACGCCGCAGCCTGCTTCGCGCTCAAGGGCAGGAAGGTGCTCGCGATCGACTGCGACCTGCGCAAGGCCTCTCTGTCGGCCTATGCCGGTTCTCCTTCCAGGGGCTTGAGCGACTATCTCGCCGGACGCGCGGATGACATATCCAGGCTGATCGTCAGCGTCGAGGGCCACAAGGGCCTTGACATACTGCCTGTGGGCACCATGCCTCCCAACCCGGCGGAGCTGCTGTCCGACCCCGCCTTCGCAGAACTCATGGAGTCGCTTCGCGCGAAGTATGACTATATCTTCGTGGACTGTCCTCCGATTGATATTGTGGCGGACACCCAGGTGGTCGAGAAAATAGCCGACCGCACGTTCTTCGTGGTGCGCGCCGGACTGCTCGAGCGCGAGATGCTGCCGGTGCTTCAGAAGGCCTACGAAGAACAGCGCCTCAAGAGCATGTCCGTAATTCTGAACGGCACCGAAAGCGCGGGCAGCAGCTACGGCTGGTACAGTTACGGCTACGGCTATGGCTCCGGAAAGGACGCGTACTACAGTTCAAAGGAATGACGGCGATGTGGCCGTTCCGGAAAAAGAGAGTGTCGCTGGCGGAAAGCGGGATCCTTCGGGGTGCCACCGACTGGCACTGCCATATCCTGCCTGGAGTCGATGACGGAATCCGGACCCTGGACGAGGCTCTCCTGGTATTGGCCGAATACGGCAGACTCGGGGTTTCCGAAGTGTGGCTCACTCCTCACATCATGGAGGATATTCCGAACACCACGGAGGCTCTGCGCCGGAGATTCGACGAACTCAAGGCAGCGTACGACGGGCCGGTCCGGCTCCATCTGGCGGCCGAGAACATGCTCGACAGCCTCTTCGAGGAGAGGCTCGAATCCGGAGACCTGCTGCCCATAGGCCCTCAAGGCGGCTATCTGCTCGTGGAGACCAGCTATTTCAGCCCTCCGGCGAACTTCCGCGGGCTGCTCGAACGGATAAAGAGCAAGGGCTATTATCCGATACTCGCGCATCCGGAGCGATATGTCTACATGGACATGGACGACTACCGCGCGCTCAAGGAGGCCGGCGTCAGGTTCCAGCTGAATCTGCCTTCGCTATACGGATACTACGGCGAGGAGGCGAAAAGGAAGGCCGTGAGGCTTAAGAAGGAGGGCTGGTACGAGTTCGAAGGGACGGATCTGCACAGAAAGAACACTTTATATATTACAACTGATAACTCATAGGTAATGCCGAACTTGGCGCCGGGAAGGCGCATGGGGGGTAGAACCTGAAAATTGACTGTGAAAAAGGTATGAATCCAAGAGTAAATGACATCAGCGACAGGTACAGTTCCTGGTTCAGGTTCGTCATCGTGATAGGCGACCTGCTGCTCTGTAATCTGGTTTTCTGGCTCGCTTTCCGTTACGGCAATTCCGCGGGCACCTCCACGCAGCTCCAGTCGCAGCTTCTTATCAGCGCGATATGGTACGCGTGCATCATCAACGGCGGCATAATCCTGCACATCAAGAAGACGCGCAAGGTTCAGATCGTGATGCTGATGCTGCGCAACGTTGTGCTGTTCGCCATACTGGCCACCCCTCTGCTGGCGTTCGGACACTTCCTGATGCCGCTGTGGTGGCAGTGGCTGCTGTGCCTGCTGGCCATGTTTATGCTGATCACCGGCTTCAGGGTGGGTCTGCGTTTCATGCTGGAGGGCTATTGGCGGCATTCCCGCGGCAGGAACGGCGTGGTGCTCGTCGGAAGCACCGAGAACAACGCCGCGCTGTTCAAAGAGCTTGCCTACGACCCCACGGTAGGCTACAAGGTGCTCGGCTATTTCGATTTCGAGCCGAACGCGAAGTTCCCCGCGGACTGCGAGTATCTCGGCACTCCTGAGCAGGTCATCCCCTACATGCAGGAGCACGGCGAGGAGATCAGCTCCCTGTTCTGCTGTCTGCCTTCGAGACATAAGGATCTGATCGTGCCCATCGTCAGATACTGCGAGAACCACATCGTGCGCTTCTACAGCGTGCCGAACGTACGCAACTACATCTACCGGCAGATGCACTTCATAATGATGGGCAGCGTGCCCTGCCTGAGTCTGCGCGACGAGCCGCTCAGCCGAGTCGAGAACCGCGTCGTGAAGCGCATGTTCGACATAGTGTTCTCTCTGCTTTTCCTCTGCACTCTTTTCATTCCCATACTGCTGATTGTGACCATCGTGACCGAACTTACGATGCCCGGCCCCGTGTTCTTCCGCCAGAAGCGCACCGGACTCAACGGCAAGGAGTTTACCTGCCTTAAGTTCCGCAGCATGAAGGTCAACGCCCAGGCCGACAGCCTTCAGGCCACGAAGGGCGACTCACGCGTCACCCGCTGGGGAGAGATCATGCGCCACACCAGCCTCGACGAGCTCCCGCAGTTCATCAACGTGCTGCTCGGCGACATGAGCGTCGTCGGCCCCCGCCCCCACATGCTCAAGCATACCGAGGAATATTCCCAGCTCATCGACAAGTACATGGTCCGCCACTACGTCAAGCCCGGCATCACCGGCTGGAGCCAGGTGACCGGCTACCGCGGCGAGACCCAGACCCTCGACCAGATGGAAGGCCGCGTCCGCGGCGACATCTGGTACATCGAGCACTGGAACTTCTGGCTCGACCTCCTGATCATCTTCAAGACCGTGGCGAACGTGTTCAAGGGGGATGAGGAGGCGTATTGAGGTATCTTAAGAGTTAAAGTTATGATATCAATCTAAGACTTGAAACTTATCGTGTCTTATCTATATGTCGTTCCATGTATATAATGAGAATGATTCGAACACACTATTGGTCTGGATGCATTTGTAAATAATCAATTTAGCATTCTGAAATTATAGTTATAACAAGTCCAAGATTACCGAAGTGCTGTTGTTAGTATGTTTGATGGTAACATTGGTGGAGAATTTAACTTGAGGTGAT
>DVLC01000061.1 GCA_018715685.1 Candidatus Cryptobacteroides merdipullorum | reverse complement strand
AGCAGGTACATGACCACGTCGCCCTTCTGCAGTCCGCATTCGAGCAGCGCGTTCGCGAGACGGTTGACCTTTGCGTTGAGCCGGCTGTAGCTGAGCCTTTCTCCGGTCGACGGCGTGAATATCGCCGTATGGTCGCCGTAGCGGCGCACATTGCGCATGAAACCTTCGATCCAGGTGAAGCTGCTTTCAAAATTCTCCTTGAAAATCTCTCTGCGGTCCATGGTCATTCGGCTGTAACGATTATGCTTGAATTCTGGCCTCCGAAACCGAAGGCGTTGGACATCGCGGCCTTCACCGTGCATTTTCTTGCACTTCCGCTGATTATGTCGACTCCGGAGCAGGCCGGATCTATATCCGAGGTGTGCAGGGTAGCGGGAAGCGTCCCCTCGCTGCATGCGAGCACGCAGCTTATCACCTCGGTGATGCCGCCGGCGCCCATCATGTGTCCCGTGGCGGCCTTGGTGGAGCTGACGGCAGGAGCGCATCCGGCGAAGACATCCTTTATCGCTGATATCTCTATGCTGTCGCCCACAGGGGTGGAGGTGCCGTGGGCGTTGATGTAGCCTATGTCGCCTGCGGCAAGTCCTGACATTTTCAGTGCCTCCCTCATGCAGGCCCTGGCTCCATGCCCGTCAGCGGCAGGGGAGGTGACATGATATGCGTCATTGTTGTTTGCCGCCGCGAGCACGTAGCCCAGAATCCGGGCTCCTCTGGCCTTCGCATGTTCCTCGGTTTCGAGCACCAGGGCCCCTCCGCCTTCTCCCATCACGAAACCGTTGCGCCGGCTGTCGAACGGGCGGCAGGCGAGCACCGGATCCTCCTCCCGGCTGAGTGCCTTCGCCATGGAGAGAGAGGAGACCACGAGGGGGCAGATGATGCTTTCGGCACCCACTGCGAGCATCGTGTCGGCCTCTCCGGACCGCAGGAGCATCATCGCGAGCTTTATGGCGTCGCCTCCCGAGGCGCAGGCCGTGCTGACCGTCATGCTGGGGCCGCGCAGACCATATTCTATGGCTATTTGCGCAGCGGCTATGTTTCCGAGAATCTTGGGTACGAACCTGGGGCTGACCTTGTTTTCCCCGCTGCGGGTCATCTCTTCCTGGGTTGCGGCAATGTCCACCACTCCGCTCATGGAAGTTCCCATCGTGACACCTGTCCTTTCGGCCTCGGCGCCCGTGTCCAGCCCGCTCTGTGCGAGAGCCTCCCTTGCGGCTGCGAAAGCGTATTGTGCGAACAGGGAGGAGTCTTTCGCAAGCCTTCTGGGCATATGCTCCTCCGCCTTGAAGTTTCTTATCTGCGCTGCGACTCTGACGGGAATCTCGTCGTTTGTGAAGCGATCCAGCCTTCCGATGCCGGACAGGCCGGAGGTGAGATTCTTCCAGAATTCAGCGACATTGACGCCGATAGGGGTGACGGCCCCCATGCCGGTGATAGCTATTCTGTTCATATTCAGGTTTTAGTTCTAAAATCTTTCAAATTTAATTAAATGGCGTTTTCCCTGCTGCCGGCCCCGGCTTCATTCGCCACAAATTTCGCCACAAAGGCTCGGCGGCAGGGTACAAAAACAAAATCCGGACTCCACCTTCGGGAAGGTGTGATTCCGGATTAAGTCTTTTGGAGCCACTCACGAGACTCGAACTCGCGACCTGCGCGTTACGAATGCGCTGCTCTACCGACTGAGCTAAAGTGGCTTTGGGACTGCAAAGATAGTAAAAATATCCGATGTGCAAATATTATCCGTCACTTTGCAGTCCGGGAAATCATTTGCCGGACTCGTCGAGCTCCAGCCTTATGTAGTCGTAGATGATTCCGTTGTTCACAGGCCCTTCGGGAACTGTGAGAGTAAGGGTGTTGGTGCCGGCTTCGAGCAGCGAGGCGTCGAAGCGGAAATCCCTTTCGTACCAGATTCCCTGTCTGCCGTGACGGGTGATCACGCCGTCGCCCTGGAGGCCGTCGATTTCTCCGGCCTTCCGTCCGTTGACGCTGATTCCGATGGAACGCGTCCCGGTTCCGCATATCGCAAGTCTCAGCACGGCCTGTCCCTCGGCTTTCCCGTCCGTCTCGAAAACGATGGTGTAGGGCGTGGACCTGCCGATGCTTCGCACGCCGTAGAACGGCAGGGCTTCGGCTTCAGGGTCTGTGTTGTGCGGAACATGCTGGAAAAACCAGTCCCTGCTCCAGTCGCTCTCACCTATGGTGAAAGTCACGTCGTTCGGGAACAGTTCCGCATAGGCGAGAGAGATTTCGGGGTCATCGAATTCCCCGGCCATGTAGAATTCCGACCCGTTTCGGTTGGGCACGCCGATTTCCCAAAGCTGCCGGCCGTAGCGCAGCGGCTTCCAGTCGAGTGTCCCGAGGTCGAGTTCCTCCCCTTTTCCGACAGTGACTTCCGTCACATATTCGCCGAGCACGCCGTCGGTGAAGGCGTGGAGACAATATTTCCCGGGACGCACATTTTCTATCCTGAACGAGCCGTCGGAATTTCCGGCAGTCCAGAACTGGTAGAATTTCGCGTCGCGCTGCCAGTCGGTCATGGCCTGAGGAGAACCGGCCGGTCTCGGTGAGATGTAGGCGGGGGCGGTCAGTCCGACGTTCAGATTCGTGAATTCCTGAGCTGCTCCGGGGTCGTCGAGAACAAGCCTTCCGCTGACGGCCGACCTGTCCTCCTTCTTCGGATAGTCGACGCCTTCCACCCAGTCGTATGGCCACCTTGCCGCTTCGACTTCGGCTCTTTCCCGGGCGTCCTCATATATGTCCTGGGGGTCGGAGCCGGAATTGGCATATATGAAGAAGGGGCCGACGACCTTCGTCCACTGTTCTCCTTCGGCCACATTGAGCTCTGCTCCTCCGTAGTGGCTGCTTCTCCAGTAGTTCAGAATGCATGGCGCCGCAGCCTCGTTGGTGTCGCGGTGGCCGAGGAACTCGACTTTCGTGGGGCCACCGCTCAGGTATTCCATCGAGGGGTTGATGAAGAACAGCCCGAGATTCTCCGTGGTGCTGGACCACCCGAAAGCCGGGTTCGCGGACTGCAGGGCCGTGTATATGTATTTGTC
>DVLC01000060.1 GCA_018715685.1 Candidatus Cryptobacteroides merdipullorum | reverse complement strand
GTCAACGGGCAGGTGCCCGAAAACCTGAAGAACCGCAAGGTGTTCTCACTCGACATGGGTGCGCTGATAGCGGGTGCGAAATATCAGGGCGAGTTCGAGGAGAGGCTCAAGGGAGTCGTGAAGGAGGTGGTCGACAGCGACGGACAGATAATCCTGTTCATCGACGAGATCCACACCCTCGTGGGCGCCGGCCGCTCTTCCGGTGCGATGGACGCATCCAACATTCTGAAGCCCGCCCTGGCCCGCGGCGAACTGCGCACCATAGGCTCCACCACTCTCGACGAGTATCAGAAATACTTCGAGCAGGACAAGGCGCTCGAACGGCGTTTCCAGAAAGTCATGGTCGACGAGCCGAGCCCGGCGGAGTCCATTGCAATCCTCAGGGGGTTGAAGGAGAAATACGAGAACCACCACAGGGTCAGCATCGAGGATGACGCGCTGATAGCCGCCGTGAACCTGAGCCACCGCTACATCACGAACCGTTATCTGCCGGACAAGGCCATAGACCTCGTGGACGAGGCTGCATCCAAACTGCGTCTGGAGATGAACTCCGTCCCGGAGTCCATCGACGAGCTCAACAGCAGGATACGCCAGCTCGAAATCGAGAAAGAGGCCATCAAGCGCGAGGGCACGAGCCTGAAGTCGGAGAAAATCGACGAGGAACTCAAGCACAGCAAGGAGGAAAGGGATGCGCTGATGAAACGCTGGAACGAGGAGAAGGGCATAGTCACCGAACTCAACAACCTGCGCCAGAACCTCGAAGACTACAAGCGCGATGCGGCAATAGCCGAACGCGAAGGCAACTACGGCAAGGTGGCGGAGATACGCTACGGCAAGATGGCCCAGGCCCAGAGCCGCATCGACGAGCTTTCAGCCAAGCAGGCTGCCATCAAGGATCCCATAATCACCGAGGCCGTGACTCCCGAGGACATCGCGGAGATAGTCGCCCGCTGGACAGGCATACCCGTGAACAGGATGCTCGAAAGCGAGAAGGAGAAGCTGCTGCGCATGGAAAGCGAGCTGCACAAGAGAGTGGTAGGCCAGGACAAGGCGATCAATGCCGTATCAGATGCGGTAAGACGCAGCCGCGCCGGACTCTCCAACGAACACAGGCCCATCGGCTCCTTCCTGTTCATGGGCAGCACCGGCGTGGGCAAGACCGAACTCGCCAAGGCGCTCGCGGAGTTCCTGTTCAACGACGAGAGCATGATGACCCGAATCGACATGAGCGAATACCAGGAAAGCCACACCGTGAGCCGTCTGATAGGCGCCCCTCCGGGATACGTAGGATATGACGAGGGCGGACAGCTCACCGAAGCCGTAAGGCGCAAACCGTACTCAGTGGTGCTGCTCGACGAAATAGAGAAGGCCCACCCGGATGTGTTCAACATACTGCTTCAGGTGCTTGACGACGGCCGGCTTACCGACAACAAGGGCCGCACCGTGGACTTCAAGAACACGATACTCATCATGACCTCCAACCTCAAGGAGGAGGAACTGAGGTTGCGCTTGCGTCCCGAGTTCATCAACCGTATCGACGAAATCGTGACCTTCGACCCTTTGAGCAAGGAGGACATCAGACAGATCGTGCGCATACAGATGAATATCCTGAAGAAGAAGCTCGAAGACGAGAATGTGGAGCTCAGCTTCACCAAGGCGTTCGAGGACGACATGGTCGAAAACGGCTACGATCCCGAATACGGTGCAAGGCCGGTCAAGAGGCTCATACAGCGGGAACTCGTGAACCAGCTCGCCAAAGAGATTCTCGAAGGCCGCATACGCAAGGACTCTCGCATCGAAGTCGACTGCGAGAACGGACAGACGGTGCTGCGGAACAAATAATACTGTTTCCACGGAATACCCGACAGAGGCGACGCCAACACAGGTGCAGCCTCTTTTTTATTTAGGGGCATCTTGCCTCGAAACCAATCAATTCCGAAAATATTATAATTTTTAAGGAGCCGACTCCTGAAATCTTTTAATATTTTCGGAATTTTCCTATCTTGCGTTCCAAAGAAAGTATTCGAAATGATTGCCCGTCTAATTGAAAGCAAAATAAGGAAGGCCCTCGACCGAAAAAAAATAGTGACCGTCCTCGGCCCCCGTCAGGCAGGGAAATCCACTCTGGCCGGAGTTGTCGCAAAAGCCGAAGCTGACAGGATTCTGGAGCTGAACGGAGACGACAGCGATGTCAGAACCATGTTCGAAGACACTGACGAGACCAGGATCAGGACGCTGATAGGCAATCACGATTTCCTGCTTGTAGACGAAGCCCAGAAGATCATCAATGTCGGCAACATGTTGAAAATCATCGCAGACCGTATTCCGGACATGAAGGTCATCGCCACGGGAAGCTCCTCGTTCAAACTGGCGAAGGCTGTGAACGAGTCTCTTACCGGACGCAAACTTGAATTCCGGCTCTACCCCTTGTCCTTCAAGGAAATGGTCGGCCATACGAACCTGCTTGAAGAACGCAGACTCATCGCTCACAGAATGATTTACGGCTACTATCCCGAAGTCGTCAGCTCTCCTGGAAACGAGAAGGAAATACTTAAAGAGCTGATCGACAGCTACCTCTATAAGGATGTGCTCGAGGAGAACTCCATAGGACGCCCTGACCGCCTCGTGAAACTGCTGCAGGCCCTCGCATTCCAAATCGGCTCGACCGTATCATCCAACGAACTCGCGGGGCTGGTGGGCATAGACGCAAAGACCGTGGACAGATACATCAACATACTGGAAAGGAATTTCATCATTTTCACCCTTCCGTCGTATGCGAGCAATCAACGGAACGAGCTGAAATTCTCACGGAAACTGTACTTCTGGGATTTAGGGATACGCAATGCAGTGATCGGCAACATGGCCCCGCTCGAACTGCGTCCGCCGGAAGAGGCCGGACATCTGTGGGAGAATTTTCTGGTAAGCGAACGGATAAAGCGCAACGACTATGCCGGCAGGACATTCGTGAAGCATTATTTCTGGCGCACACAGCAGAAAAAAGAAGTCGATCTGATTGAAATCGAAGACGGCAGAATGAGTGCATTCGAATTCAAATGGAAGCCCGGAAAGGCTGTCGCGGCGCCTCGTCAGTTCACCACACAATACAACAATGCCGAGTTCCATTGCATAACGCCTTCAGAAATCGGCGACTTTCTGCTATAGGCAGAAGTCCCATCAATCTTTTAAGATTTTAGGAACAAAATGAAAGGCAGGCATCAAGCGGTACCTGCCTTTCATTATTTCACTGAGGATCCGGACCGAAGTCCGGAAACTTCTCAGAACGCCAGCACCATCCTGAGCTTGTAGGTCAGATCCTTGTACTGCCAGTTGGAGTGGATGTAGCCCTCGTCGTTGAACGAGATGTTGCGGGATGCCCCCGTGCCGGCTGTGGACGATGTCCACCACCCCTGGCCTACTTCTATCGGATCCTTGTCGTCGTCAGAGACCTTGGACATGGCCTCGTTCAAGGAACTGATAACCATTCCCTGATCGCACCAGGACACCATGCTGGTCATTTCGGCCACGAAGGTGTCGTTCAGCGCAAGCTCCGCTCCGCAAAGATTCCTCAAGATGTCAAACCACTCCCCATTGGCAGGAAGATACCATCCGGAATTGGCCGGAGCCACATCCGTCGGGCCCCCCGCGATCGCGCCGAAATCAAGCGCCGCCTGGAATGCGGGATACCTGCCAGCAGCAAGGTCGTCAGCCCTCTTCTCACGGATGAGAGTGTTATAATAGTATCCGCAGAAATCTGCGTCCGCCATTTTGAACGTGGCTTCCTGAGAATATCCCTCGATATTCTTGAATCCTATCACGCTTTCATCCCTGGACGAGAGCGCGGATCCCGAAGTGGTGTACCAGGCGAAGAGGTTCGTGTAGCGCCCCTCCTGCACACCGGGCCGCACCGGCTCCCTCGTGGAAACCACGATTGCATGCACGTCGCCGAGAAGTTCCGTGAGCGCCGGATCGAACCGCGAGGGGTCAGTCTGGTATACTATGCCTATGACATCCGCCGCGGCCACCTCGGACGCATCGGCATCCTTGGGGAGGAGCCTGCCGTTGGCAAGATAGAAGTCTCCGGGCTGAAGCAGATGCTCCTTGACCGCATTGCCTCCGCCAATCTTGATGGAAACGCACTCTCCCGCTTCGCAGGGGCCGGCATCGCCCGACCATTCCGACGCAGATCCGCCGTAAGTGTATGAAAGCGACAGGGACAGCGCTTCTTCGGGAAGGAAAGCATATAAGAGTTCTCCTTCTCCTTCAGCATAAGGTTTCCTGTCGCCTGCAGACGCGACATCGGACGGAGCGCTGACCACATAGTCGGGTATGCTGAAGTCCTCGTTCGTGAAGCGGTAATACTCCATGGGCAACTCGATTGCCGCCAAGGCTGTCACGGGTGTCAGGAGCAGCTCGGCAGTGTTGCCGGAAAGCGTTCCTGTATAGCCCGTCATGAGACAGGAGCCCCTGAAAGCATCCTTCCCGCTCTGATCGGCCGCCACGGTCCAGCCGGAAACCAGCTCCGAGAAGAAGGCCGGCCCGTCGGCGCTCCGGCCCGCTTCGGGAACGGACACCGTCCAGGAAGGATTCTCGGCATAAGGATAGTACGCATAATAGCCGGCTTCGGCGTAGAAATCTCCGTCGAATTGAGTCACGCAGGACCAGACATCCCTGTCGGCTGAATATTCGTAGCACAGATTGGATGCGACAAGCTCTCCGTCGAGAACGGCATAGACACCGATCCTGTCGCCGGTCTCGAAGCCGAACTCATACACCCGCCCGTCTTCGCCGGCAGCGGCGAAGCCTACGCTCTCGGCGGCGACTCTTATCGAGCTCAGCACGGTCGGTTGCTCGGGAGCGGGGCCGGTCTCAGACATTTCCTCGCAGGCACAGGCCAGCAGCAGAAGCGCTGCCGGCCACATTTTTCCGATAATCTTCATTTCTATATGATTTCAGGCGTTACTGCTGCTGTACGGTGACGGTATTGTCCTCGTTCACTGTGAAGAACTCGTACTTCAGGTCTGTCACATATCCGGTTTCAGGATCGGGAGCGAAGGCGAAGACGAAATATTCTCCTGTGCCGTATGTCCAGCAGGTGCTTTCTCCTTGAGAACATGTCATCTCTATTGTCTCCTGGACGGTGTACCCATACAAGCTCATGAACGTGTCAAGGGTGCCTTCCACCCAGTAAGTATCGATATAGTCTTCAGCGGAACCGCCGTCGAGAATGGCTGCAGGCTGGGCCTCGCAATAATACCATGCCGTGTCGTCCGAAGGTGTCACGGTGACGGTCGGAAGCATGCCGGCATCTCCGTCGTTATAAGTGAACTCGAACTGCAGGCCCTGCTGGGGAGCCGCTGCCGTGGTGAACTGGAAGGACACCATCGGGGTGAGCCTCTGCATGTCCAGCGTAGTGCCTATGGCTATCACTCTGTATCCGGTTTCGGGCGCAAGGACTTCGGTCCAGGATATGGTCTCGGTCCCCTTGTAAAGAACATCCTCATTTTCAAAATATTCTCGCATGGATGTGTATCCGAGCGACGCAGCGGCAGCAGCGAACTCCTTCATGGCCGTCTCGTAGATCTGGTCATCCGTAGCGTAGCCCTTCTCGAATTCCTCCTCGGTCATGTACATCACCAGATACTCTATGTCCGGATCGGCCGGAGTAACAGTCACGCTTGCAGAATTGTGGGTCACTGTTCCGAGCTCGAAGGCGAAGGCCTCGGCATTCGGAGGAGCGGTCTGCTGTATGGTAACGGTCTTGTTCAGGCTCTCCTCACCCTCATCCCAGGTATAGACGATGGAGAGCGTGGCGGATCTGGAGTCGGTTCCGAGATTCGCGGCGACCGTATATCCGACGGTTCCGTTCGCCTCGTCCACCTGGACATCCTGGAGCCAGGAAGCGGAAGCTTCATCAACAGAAGCAACCACTTGACCGTCTTCTGCCGGATTCGTGACATAATAAGTCACCACTCCGGCACCTCCGACATAAGAGAAACTCAGGCTTGAAGCCGACTCGTCAACATTCAGTTCCGGGTCTGGAGTCGGCGGGGGGATCGGCTCTACAGGTTTTTCAGAACAGCCGGCCGCAAGAAACAAAGCGGTGGCAAAAGCGGCAAAAAAGCCACTGGCAGAAAGTAATGTTTTCATTGGGTTAAAAAATTAAGTTGTAGTGAAATATTTATTTGAAATGAATTACGGAGGTTCTATAAGGCATGTGCTTTTTGCAAAGTTAACAATTTGTCAGATAAAACAATGCAATATTCGAACAATGTCAACCGGCGAAACGCACAAATAGCAGAGAATTATCTTTCAACACGTTGCGCCGTTTTCGGGCGCAACGGCGCAACAAGACGGAATTTCTCTGCCGCATTTGTCTATCTTTGTTTCGGAACAAGCCCGGAAGATGGAAGACAAGTATATCAAACAGTTCGAAGAGATAGTGATTCGTCTCGAAAAGGTCGAGAGCCAGAACGACCTTCTGGTCGCGGCGCTGATACTCGTCGCTGTGCTGGTTGTGGCCGCCAGCATCGTGATTCTGGTCCGGATGAAGCGCAACGGCAAGCGCGACCGTCTGACCAACGCCCTCCTGACCGGACATGCGGAGACACTGCCGGGATTCACCGACAAGGTGAATGACCTCTCCGGAAGGAGCATCAAACTTTCGCTCGAACTCTACGAAGACTTCCAGAACGCTATAGACGCCATCAGGAAACAGCAGCACAACAGGCAGGCTGTCATAGTGAACGACGAACAGTTCGCAGCCGACTACCCGGAAATAGCCAGGATGAAGAACCTCAGCCCGACCGAGAAGCTGGTTGCCGTGCTGACGAAGGAGGGGTTCGACGCAGCCCACATCGCTCTGTTCCTCGGCACATCCGCCGCGAGCGTCAGGGCCATCAAGTCAAGAACAAAATCCAAAATGTCAAAGATATGAGAACCTTATTCAAAGTCATTCTATCAGCAGCGGCAGCAGCAGCGCTGTTCTCCTGCGGCAGGAACGGCACCCGTGAGGACAACGCGCCGCAGGAAAATGCAAGCGCCGAGTTGCGCGACACCTGCGTAAGCTTCTCCGCCGACAGCTGCGACACCTTCGGGAAATGGCTGTCGAGCAGACTCAAGACCGATTTCATCGACAAAGATTTCTATGATGCCGCCGGTGAGCGCCAGTCCAATTTCTCCATAAGCTTCACCATAGACGAAGACGGCGACATGAAGAATATCTACATCAAGGGAACCGACAGCACCGACATTTCCGGGTTGTCCCCCGTCCAGAAATTCCTCGTCGCAACCCTTGAGAACGCGCCGAAATGGCATCCTGCCGTGTCCGGCGGCGTCAAGGTCAGCACTCCCATGACCGTGGAAGTCCGCATGATGCCCTACGACCTCGCATACGAGACCATCTACAGCCGTGTCGGCAGCCGCAGGATGCCGTACGAGGAAGGCCGGACCTATAATATGGTAAGTTCGATATTCAGATACGGAACTCACAACAACTTCATGAAATGGGTTTCCGAGAACCTCGAATATCCCGAAGAGGCGAAGGCCGACAAAATCGGCGGCAGGGTCTATGTCATCGGATTCATCGACGCCGACGGCCGCTACCGGGGGCTCGGGATCCAGCAGGGACCTTCCTGCACCGACAACGAATATCTCGAGAAGGCCGCGCTGGACGCCCTTGCAGCCACGCCTCCGGCAGATCCTTACTATGAGAACGGAATGCCTGTCACGGACACCATCTATTTCGTCGTGCCGATCGTCTTCAAAGCTGACTGAAGTCCGCCGGTCTTCGGCGCCGCCTCTTGAAATTCCGAGAATATTATAATTTTTGCGGAGGCCGCTCCTGAAATCTTATAATATTTTCGGAATCAGAAGTCAAGATAGACGCCGAAGCGGAGGCCGCCCCACTTGCCAAGCCAGCCGAGACCGTGGTCGCGGTAGGTCAGGCGGTAGAAATAGACCACGCGGAACAGCTGGAAGATATTCTCGAGTCCTGCTCCGATTTCCATATAAGGCATTTCTCCGAGGGCCATGGTGCCCGGAGGCAGCAGGAAAAGTCCCGGAGTGCGGCTCGGATCATTCTTCTCGGAGAGCCCGCCATAGATGCCGTTGAATACGACTATCTCGCGGAGCTTGAGATTCTTGAGCAGAGGGATCCGGTTGAATATCATACCCTTCAGATGCCAGGTCAGATTGAGCTGCGCATATTGGTCGGTGACGAATTCAAGGGCATTCATCATGTGGAAGGTCTCCCTCCTGTAGGCGAAGGACTGGTTCGCCGCAGGCATGATCAGCAGCGGCCATGGAACCGGATCCCATATCTTGCCGGCGCTGAACTTGGCGTCCAGAAAACCGGCGACCGAGAGATGAAAGCGCTTGAACGCGTTGAACTCGGTTCTGTTGTAATAGTAGTCCCCGCCGAGACCGTCGATGCCGACGGTATGCCTGAGGGTGAACACCGGAGTGTCCTTGTCGATATTCACGAACTTGGAGGCGGCGTTGAACTCCCTCTCCCCGGGCGCCCAGCGCACCTCCACGCCGACTTCGGTGGACGACAGGTGAGGAATGTCTATCACCTTTCCGGCGTCAGACAGCATCTGATACTTCAGCGTCCCCTCGCCTCTCGGACCCGGGAGCGTCGCCGGAGTATACTTGTCGTTCTCCATCCAGAAACTCGTCCTGAGACTGCTGAGCCACTGCTTCTCGTACTTGACGTTCGCCTTGCGTATATATTGCAGCTTCCTGACCGGTCCCGCCTTGAGGGAGGTGACCAGATCGTGCTGCTCGCCTATCACCTCGGGGCTGAAAATGTCGTAGGTATACGAGACGGAGAGGTTGTTGACCGGCCGCTCGTTGGTGTGATAGAACTTGTCGTTGAAACTGTGCGTGAGCGTCAGACTCCCCTTCAGCTTCCTGTCGTTCAGACCGTATGCAAGATATCCGCTGCCGAACCATCTTTTGGAAAGATTCGCGGTGGTCATTCCGCCCACTCTGAACCTGGGCCCCTCTATGTAGTTGTATCCGAACGTGCTCAGCACGGGCCCGAAATCGAATTTGGAAGTCGCCCGGGAATCGGAAGTCTGCACCCATTCCGAAACGAAGGCGTCAAAAACCCGCAGCCAGGTCCCCGTAGCCGACTTTTTCATGATGTCGTCCGACACCCTTGCAATCTCGGCTTCCCTCTTATAAAGAGGTACGGGGCGATTCTCCGCCCAGTACGCGTCGTCATGCAGTTTCGCGTCAGGCAGAACGTCAAGCTCCCCGTCCATCCGAAAGACGGGGTTTTCAGCCAAAGCGGCTGCCTCCGTGTCATAACCGGAGAAATACCTTGTCTGATGGGCGAACAGCCCCTGCACCCCCTCCATAACGGTAAGATTCACATACGCGTCCTCGCGTTTCAGAGCCCAGAGTCCGTCTTCGGTCTGACAGAACTCCTGATCAATGCGCAGTTTGTCAATCCAGTTGACATTGCTGCTCGCGGGAAAGTTGAGCTGCACCTTCTTGACGGAGTAGTTCCCGTCCGTGGTGACATACAGGCGCCCGGTGAAACCGTAGCTCTGGCTGTTGTAGGGAACGAACGCGAGATCAGTGCACTGCACGCCGTCAACCGTCACGGTTCCCATGATGTAATACTTGTAATATGAGACGGCGAGGGTAGAGGAAATCGGCGAAACGAAGCGGTTCATCATGAATTCCACCTCGTTGTCGTAAATGTCGGCCCCCGAGAACAGCATGTCGAGGGCGGTGGCGAGATTGCCCTGATAGTCAAGGTTCTCGTCAAGTCCGGAATGCCGCGAAGCGCTTCTGACCACCTTCCTTTCCTCCGGAGACCTCCGGTAGAAACATTCTCCGAGCGTCTCGCGTATGGAAACGGCGAGCACAGGCTTTCCGGTGATTTCAGAAGTGTCTATGTATTCCCTGAGATAGTCAAGCCGCTTCCTTTTCCCGAAATCCGGCGAGTAGTCGTCGAGCGACAGAGTGAGCTTCTCGTAGATATTGCATTTATAGTAGTCGAGGCTCTCCACCCTGTTGCTGTCCTTATGCGCCACAACATTGCGTATCAGCTCGACAGCCGGGTTGTCCTTCTTCCTGTATCTCTCCCGCTTCGGCTTGATGACCGCTCCCGCAAGTTCGAGATTCTCGGGAGACAGGCTTATCTTCATGCCGGTGTTCGAGAGTTTGTCGAGTCTTATCTGCCGCTTTTCATACCCTATCGCCTCGACCACGAGGGTGTCGGCGCCCGAACTGTCCGTCACGAAGAATTCTCCGTCGTAATTGGTGATGCATCCGGAAGCCGTGTTCTTGAAATATACGGAGATATACTCCATCGGCTTGCCAGTGGATTCGTCTATGACCACCCCGCCCGCCGAACGGGACTGTGCGGAGGCAAGGCAGCAGGATATCGCCGCAGACAGGGCAAGAGCAAATATCTTTTTCATAAGGTCGCGAAAACACGCGAAGATAGCAATAATCTCAGATTCTTCAGCGCTTTTACCGGCAGCCACAGATAATCAACAAATATGTCCGGATATAATGAGGAGTCTACCGGACACATTATCCTTGATGAGGATAAACTCTTTGAATTACGAGAACTTGAAAGGATTGTCCTCTGTCAGAGTAAACGACCGGTATAGGATAGAATTTGAAGAATATGTTGTGGATGGACAGAGCATAGCAAACAATCTTGAGCCTTTCCGGCCACACCGACCTGGGAGCGACGAGTTTTGCAAAATCGGCCCTGTAACGGCCTGTATGGCCGATTGTCTGGAACATAATGCTCCCAAGTCGCCTCAAAAGCATCGACTTAGGAGCGCACAAGAATTGCAAGCAACTGATAATTGGATGTTTACACGAAAAGCTCGCGCCCAAGTAATTTCATCTGCCAGACATGGCGCCCTCTGTTCCGGCGGATCTGGAGATCCGCCGGAACGAGAGATTCCGCCTCAAGCCCGGAAACCGGCCGAAACGGCATCACAGCCTCGTCGGAACCACTTAACTCGCTGATATAAACGAAAGTATCCTCCGCATAAACGAGACACATACGAAAAAAGGTCACCATTTATGATGACCTTCGTGGAGCGGAAAACGGGACTCGGACCCGCGACCTCAACCTTGGCAAGGTTGCGCTCTACCAACTGAGCTATTTCCGCAAAGTCACATTCGTCAGACTGAACCCGTACGAATGGACTGCAAAGTTAGTCAAATTTTATTTAACTCCAAAAATATTTTTATTCGTCGGGAGAGAATTCCGCAATTCGGCACGAGAAAACTCGCCGGGAGAGCGTCCTGTCAGCTCAACCTGAACGTTCCCCCGAGCGGCGGGTCGTCATCGCCCACCGTGAACAGCACGTCATTTCCCTCGTCGTCCCTTTCGATGCACGCCGCTTCGAGAGCGCTTTCGAAGTCCAGAAGTATCTCGCGGCAGTCCTGCAGGGAGTCGGATTCATACAGGGTGTAGTCCGTCGTATCATCTACGGCGTATACCCTGTACCCCGCACCTGCGCGCTTGTCGGGGCAGGAGCTCCCGCTCCTCTCCGCTATCCCTATTCTGCTGACCTTGTCCAGATTGACAAGAGTCCCTGAAGGCAGTCTGAACCACATGGCGCTATTCTCCTTTCATTATGTCCGCGGCCTCGTAGCCGAAATAGTTCCCTTTGCGCGCGTAGGGAATGCCCGATCTCATCCAGACCGGCTCCGGTGCGCCCATAAGATAATGGTCGAAGAACTGCTGCAGCCTGATCGACAGATCCTTGCAGTTGCGGCGCTCCATCAGGTTATGCGCCTCGTCGTTGTACTCCAGCAGCCATACGGGCTTGCCCAGACGGCGCAGCGACATGAAGAACTCTATACCCTGGTACCATGGCACGGCTCCGTCGGCATCGTTGTGCATTATAAGCACCGGAGTGCTGACCTTGTCGGCAAAGAACACCGGGGAGTTTTCGATATAGAGTTCGAGCGCACCGTCTTCCCAGAGGGTCTTGCCTATGCGGCTCTGCCCGAGCTCGTACTGGCTGATGCGGCTGTTGCCTGACTCCCAGCGTATACCTCCGTAGGCGCTGGTCATGTTGCCGACAGGAGCGCCGGCGCCTGCAGCCGCGAACATGTCGGTGCGGGTCACGAGGTATGCTGTCTGATAGCCGCCCCAGCTCTGTCCCTGCAGGGCCATGCGCGAGCGGTCGATGAAGCCGAAACGGTCGCACATCGCCTCGGCACCCGCACAGATGCAGTTGTAGGCGGATTCGCCGGGATGACCGGTCACATACACGATGTCCGGAACGAACACCACGTAGCCGCGGCTGACATAGAACGGAATATTGATGATCGAGCGGCTCGGAGCCGGACTGTAATAGTCGTAGAGGGTGTTGGAACTGATCTCGTAGAAATATATCATCATGGGATATTTCTTCGACGGATCGAGGTTCTCCGGAGTGTACAGCAGACCCTTGAGCGGAGTTCCGTCGTAGGCGTCCCAACTCACGAGCTGCACGTCACCCCAGAGATAATCGTCCTGCCGGGGGTTGATGTCCGACAGGCGGGTCTCCGTGCTCCAGTTGTCGCGGGTGAAGTACAGATCCATCGGATTGCGGAAATCGCCCTTCGCATAGACTATGGTATTGCCGTCGGCGGCCTTCAGGGCCCCGGAATACGACTTCTCCGCAAGGAAGCCGGCGGGTGCGCCTGGAGCCGTAAGGCTGGTCCGGGCGAAACCGTTGCGCATGTCCTCCTCTCCGAAAGCCGTCAGATACGCCGGCTCGTCAAGAGGCAGTTTCTGGGAATTGCTGTACAGATAAGGATTGTCGGGCCGCGTGAGACGGGTCACGGCGTAGTTCGTCTTCGTCCTGCGCCCCTCGCCCGCCGTGAGGTTTACGGCCTCGCTTCCGTCGGGAGTGAATCTCCAGACGTCGTAGCGGTCGGAAATCAGCACATACTTCTCCCCTTCGGTCCACTGGGGATAGCTCACGGGAAGATAGCCGCAGGGCATGTCATTCCTTTCGTCATAGAACACGCAGCCGGTCTGTCCGCCAAGGTCGGAGAAGCCTCCGTCAGACAGGACATCCTTGCTGTACCAGCCTCCGTCCCCGGGGTTGAACCACATCAGCCAGCGGCCGTCAGGCGACAGAGTGGTCATGCCCGTCAGGCCCTCGACCAGCATGCGGCGGCTTCCGTCACGAAGGTCGATAATGGAATAGTCGGCTGTAGAATTCTCCTCCCAGAGATCCGCGAGCGCATACCTTTCCATATTCTCGGAAAGCGCGAACCCGGCGTCGCCGCCGTCAGGGATGTATATGTAGTCGCGGGGATTCTCCGAAAGCGTGAGCACCCTGCCGGGAGCATCGAGGTTCACCACGGCGGTCAGCGACTCGGAGACATATCCGGCCTTGTCCATGGGAGGCAGGTCCACGCTGTCCCAGACCCAGATGTCCAGTCCGGCGGCCTCGAAGTCGACCACCGTGGTGTCCTTGGGCGGATAGTGCCGGTAAAGTTCCATGATCAGACGCGAAGAAGCGTTAGAGAAGGCGGGGGCGCTCTCGGATGAGACCAGCCAGCCTTCAGGCAGGCCCTCGGCGTCAGACGGGAGAATCTCCCTGGTGACGACCTTCTTGGCTGCAGGAGCGGCGGAAGTGCCGAATTCGCTCAGGTAGACCGAATATGCCGGCGTACCGACGCTGTCCTCCTTCTCGTCGGTGGCGGTGAACACCAGTTTGTCGTCGGCGTCGTTGAACGACATGGCCGAATAGTCCTCCTTTCCGGAAGACAGCTCCGCGCTCAATCCGGATGCGAAGTCATACAGTTTCACGGCCTTGACGGTGGTGGAGTCATTCACCTTCTTCTCGACGACAGCGGCGAACTTCTCTCCGGATTTTGACACGGTGTAGTCCACGATATTGCGCAGAGTGTCCGCGGCCTCCGTCGCCGTATTGTACATGAGAAGCTCATACGCGTCGCCGGATTTCTTCTTGTCCTCGGGATCGCCGTAAAGGGTCGCGAATATGTAAGGTGACGCCGACCAGCCCGTCCGGAACGACTTCGCGGGGCCGAGATTCACGAGCTCGAAATTGAGCAGGTCCACATACGCCACACTGTCACGGGGCATCTCGTCCGCTTTCTTGCCGTCTATTCTCGCCTGACGGGTCTCAGCATAGGGAGCCTTTATCGTGAAAACGGCCGCACCGCCATCCTTGGAAATCACGACTCCTCCCCCTCTCTCGACCTCCAGCTCCGCTCCGTTTTCAAGATTGCGGAACACCAGACGGCTGTCGCCCTGCTGGGGACGGACCTGATACGCGACAATGCGCCCGTCATCGGTGAGTTTGAGAGATGATACCGATTCCCACGAATCATAGACATCGTGGTCGAGAGGCTTTTTCTGGGCCGAAGCCGTGGAAGGCCACAGCAGAAGAGCCGCCAGCAGCAGCTGCGCGGCAAGAATGGTTCTTTTCATGTTTTCAGCTATTTGCCTACGAATATAGCAAATTAGAAACTGTTTTGAAATTTGTCAAAAATTCTTTTACGACGACAAATTTCAAAACAGCTTCTTATTCGTGCTCGGCGAAGCGTTTCTCGGCGAGGGCTTCATACCTGGTGCCGGGACGGCCGTAGTTCGCGTACGGATATATCGAGATGCCGCCGCGCGGAGTGAACAGTCCCGTGACCTCGATGTACTTCGGGTCCATCAGCGCTATCAGGTCCTTCATGATTATGTTCACGCAGTCCTCGTGGAAGTCGCCGTGGTTGCGGAAGCTGAAGAGATAGAGCTTCAGGCTCTTGCTCTCGACCATCTTCACGTCGGGGATGTAGCTGATGCGTATCTCGGCGAAGTCGGGCTGGCCGGTAATGGGGCACAGCGAAGTGAATTCAGGGCAGTTGAACCTGACCCAGTAGTCGTTGCCGGGGTGCTTGTTCACGAAGGTCTCAAGCACTTCCGGGGCATAGTCGTCCCTATATACGGTCTTCCGGCCAAGTGACTGGAGACCTTCATTGCTTCTGTCGCTCATTGTATGTCTGTAATTTTGAAAGGATTGTACGAAATTCCGCTGTCGTAGGTGTCCACGCCCTCCTTCGCCTTCAGATACCTGACGAACCACGAGGTGAAGGGCAGAATCACGAGCTCGTAGAGAGTCTTGACCACCACCTGGGTGAAGACCATGCCGGCTATCACGGACAGAGGCATCATTCCCCAGAACACGAAGGGGAAGAAGATGCAGGAGTCGACCAGCTCTCCGCCGACCGAGGACAATACCGCCCTGACGCCGAAGGCACGTCCGCCCGTGGCCACCTTCATCCGGCTGAGAATCCAGGCGTTCACGGTAGAGCCGGCGATGAATGCCAGCAGAGAGGCTATCGTGGTGCGCGGCACCATGCCGAACAGCGAGTTGAAGCTCTCCGCCACCGGTTTCGACCCCTCGTCGAAAGGCTCGGGCAGCAGGCATACCAGTCCGGACATGACGGCCGTGAAGGCGCTTAACGCGAAAGCCAGCCATATCACCAGCCTGGCCTTGCGGTAGCCGTAGACCTCCGTCATACAGTCGTTGATGATGTAGGATATCGGGAACAGCAGAACGGCCCCCGAAAGCTGGAGCGGCAGGTTGCCCACCTGCCATACTCTGGGTACGAAGAAATTCGATGTGATGAGGCAGACCGCGAACACGACTGCCATCACCAGAAATCTGGTGCTGAACTTTGACATTTTCTTGTTTTTAACGTGGTTTCAAGAACACAGGGCCCGCCGCGTCAATCCGGCGGGACCCTTTATGCTATATTTCCGGCGCAGCCTCGAACTCCTTGAGGAAGCGCAGGTCGTTTTCGAAATAATGGCGCAGGTCGTTGACCCTCCACTTGAGCATCGCGATGCGCTCCAGACCCATGCCGAAAGCGAATCCGCTGTACTTCTTCGAGTCGATGCCGCTGGCTTCGAGCACATTGGGGTCGACCATGCCGCAGCCGAGAATCTCGAGCCAGCCGGTACCCTTGCAGATGTTGCAACCCTTGCCGTGGCAGATGTTGCAGCTCACGTCGACTTCGGCCGAAGGCTCGGTGAAGGGGAAATACGAAGGACGCATCCTGATCTGCGTCTCGGGGCCGAACATCTCCCTCGCGAAAAGCAGGATGGCCTGACGGAGATCGGCGAAAGTCACGCCCTCGTTGATATACAGACCTTCAATCTGATGGAAGATGCAGTGCGCGCGGGCGCTGATGGCCTCGTTGCGGAACACTCGCCCGGGGCAGACCACGCGGATGGGCACGTTCATCTTCTCCATGGTGCGCACCTGTACGCTGGAGGTGTGGGTGCGGAGCAGAAGCGGGTTGGGATGTCCCGCCGACACGAAGAAAGTGTCCTGCATGTCGCGCGCAGGATGGTTGTCGGGGAAGTTCAGCGCTCCGAACACATGGTAGTCGTCCTCGATCTCGGGACCTTCGGCCACGTCGTAGCCGAACTTGCGGAAAATGTCGACTATCTCCTGACGCACTATCGACACGGGATGGCGCGAACCGAGGCCGAAATCGTCACCGGGCATGGTGAGATCCACGCCGGAAGCCGCTGCGGACTCATCCCCGCCAACGGTGTTCCGCAGTTCCTCTATCTTGTCCTGCACGGCCTTCTTGAGCTCATTGAGCGAGCGGCCGAACTCCTTCTTCATGTCCTTGCTGACCTCGCGGAATTCGTCGAAGAGGGCCGTCACCTCGCCCTTTTTGCCGAGGAAGCGCACGCGGGCCTCCTCCACCTCCTTCTGAGTCCTGCACTTGAGTTCGGACAGTTCGGAGAATATCCTGTCGATATCTTCTCTCTTCATGATGTTTACTGCATTCTTTTAGCCTCTCTCTTGTCGCGGTTCTTCTTCTCCCTCTGGGCTCCGGACTTGAGATATTTGTTCCACTGCTCCTCGGTGAACACCTTCTTGAAAGACTGGTACATCTGCTCCGACCATTTGTCCTCGACGCGCGAATATGCGTCTCTGTTGCTGACCTTGGATTCCGACAGGGCCTGCATCTCGTCGCGCATGGCCGTATAGTCATGCGTCATGATGGAGTCCACATAGAACACCTGCCAGTACTCCAGATCGAGCAAGTCAGTATAGTCCTCGATCTGCGCGTCGAGCGCCTCGCGGAACTGTTTTTCCTGCTCTTCCGGAGTCATCGGCTGCTGGGCCGCAAGACAGAGCGGAAGCAACAGCAGAAGTGTAATACCGAAAAATTTCATAGATTTGTACTTCACAAAACGCAAATTTAATAAAATCATATAAAATGAGAAAATTTCTGCCCCTGCTTCTGACCTTCTCGCTTCTTGCCGAGAGCCGCACGGACGCATGTACGAATGTCATAATAACTCCCGGAGCGAGCGCGGACGGCTCGAGCATGGTCTCATACGCCGCCGACTCACACACTCTCTACGGCGAGCTTTACTTCACCCCGGCCGGCAGATTCCGCCCCGGAGCCATGCTGGACATCCGCGAATGGGACACCCAGCGGCCGCTCGGCAGCATAGCCCAGGCCGCGTCGACATATCAGACCGTCGGCAACATGAACGAGCACCAGATCATAATCGCCGAGACCACCTGGGGAGGACGCGAAGGGCTGTCCGACCCCGCAGGCATAATGGATTACGGCTCATTGATATATGTAACCCTGCAGCGCGCGAAAACCGCCCGGGAGGCCATAGAGACCATAGTCGAACTCGCCAACACCTACGGCTACCCCTCCAGCGGCGAGACGTTCTCGATAGCCGACACGGAAGAGGCGTGGATAATGGATCTCGTCGGCAAGGGAGCGGACGACAAGGGCATAGTCTGGGTGGCCAGGAGGATTCCCGACGGATACATCTGCGCCCACGCCAACCAGGCCCGTATCACCACCTTCCCCCTCGACGACCCCGAGAGCTGCCTGTACGCGCCGGACGTTATCAGCTTCGCGCGTGAGAAGGGGTGGTTCGACGGAGAGGACGCCGAATTCAGCTTCCGCGACGCCTACAATCCCCTCAACTTCGGAGGCGCACGCGGCTGCGAGGCTCGCGCATGGAGCGCGTTCAACATACTCTGCGACGGGACATTCACCTACGAGGAGAACGGACGGGAGGTCTCCAGACCGGCCGACGACTGGCTGGAGTTCGCGATGGGCTACGATCTCGACGGAGAGATGCCTCTGTTCGTGAAGCCCTCCCGCAAGATCACGATGAAGGACGTGGCCGACGTGATGCGCGACCATTTCGAGGGCACCCCGATGGACATGACCCAGGACATAGGAGCCGGCGGAAACGGGCTTCCCTACCGCTGGAGACCCATGGATTTCGAATGGGAGGGCAGCGTCTACACCAACGAGCGCGCGATAGCCACCCAGCAGACCGGTTTCTGGTTCGTGGCACAGTCGCGCGGCAGCCTGCCCGACGAGGTGGGGGCGCTGCTCTGGTTCGGATGCGACGACGCGGCGACCTCTTACCTGACCCCGATATACGTAAGCACTTCCGAAGTGCCCGAATGCCTGCGCGTCGGCAACGGTGACATGCTCCACTACAGCCCGACCTCGCAGTTCTGGATGTGCAACCGCGTCGCTAACGCCTGCTACAGGATGTATGACCAGATGGCCCCCGTGGCAAGGAAGGCCGCCGACGACTTCGAGCTGCGGCAGATGAACGAGGCCGTGCCGCAGACGGACGCCAAGGCCGCCGCGCTGATAGCGGAGGGCAAGGTGAAGAAGGCGAAGAAGCTGCTCACCGAATATACGGTGGAGACCGCACAGCAGCAGTTCCTCGCCTGGACCGCGCTCGAAGAGCTGCTGCTCGTGAAGTTCATCGACGGCAACGTGAAGGCGCAGGCCGAGGACGGCAGCTTCCTGCATTCCGAATACTCGGAAGGCATCCCCGAGGGGCTCGCCCAGCCAGGATACACGGACATCTGGAAGGAAGCCGTGGTCAAGGACAATGGAGAAATTCTGAAAGTCAGATAATTATGAGAAAATTGATGAAACTTGGAGCCCTGGCGGCAGCCGGCTCCGCCCTCGCGGGTTGCGCCCAGAATCAGGAGACGGCGCGGCCCAACGTGGTGTTCATCCTCGCCGACGACCTCGGCTGGGGAGACCTGAGCTGCTACGGCCAGCAGAAATTCGAGACACCGAACATCGATGCGCTCGCACAGCGAGGAATGCTGTTCACCCAGTGCTATTCAGGCACCACGGTCAGCGCCCCCTCCCGCTCCTGCCTGATCACCGGAACCCACAGCGGACATACCTATATCCGCGGCAACCTGCGCATGCCTCCCGAGGGACAGTTCCCTCTCCCTGAAGGAGCAGAGACGATCTTCCACGATTTCCGCAACGCCGGCTACACCACCGGAGCCTTCGGAAAATGGGGCCTCGGCCCTGTAGGCTCCACGGGAGACCCGAACGAGCAGGGCGTGGACAAGTTCTTCGGATACAACTGCCAGACCCTCGCCCACAGCTACTATCCCGACCATCTCTGGGACAACGGCACCAAGGTGGTGCTTGAGGACAATGTGGACGAAATACCCTACGGCGAGGGCAGCTACTCGGCCGACCTGATCCACGACCAGGCGCTGGAGTTCATGGAAGGCGCCGTCGCGGAGGGAAAGCCCTTCTTCATGTGGTATCCGACCACCATCCCCCACGCGGAGCTCATAGTGCCTCAGGACAGCATAATCGCGAAATTCAAGGGCAAGTACCCCGAAACTCCCTACAAGGGCGAAGACCTCGGCGACCCGAGATTCAGAATCGGAGGATACTGCTCGCAGGAATACCCTCACGCGACTTTCGCGGCCATGGTCACGAGACTCGACCATTATGTCGGAGAAATCGTGCAGAAGCTCAAGGATCTCGGAGTCTACGACAACACGATAATCATATTCTCGAGCGACAACGGCCCTCATCAGGAAGGCGGAGCCGACCCTGACTTCTTCGACAGCAACGGACCCTGGAAGGGATACAAGCGCGACCTCTATGAAGGAGGAATACGCGTGCCGATGATAGTCCAGTGGCCTGGACACATCGCCGAAGGCGGCAGGACCGACTTCATGTGCTCGTTCTGGGACATGATGCCCACCTTCCGCACCATACTGAACCCTGACTCCGAGACCGACGGACTCGACGGCATCAGCCTGCTGCCTCTGCTCGAAGGACGCGACGGACAGAAGGAGCACGAGTACCTCTACTTCGAATTCGCGGAGAGGATGAGCCAGGCAGCACGCAAAGGCCCCTGGAAGCTCATCCGTCTCGACATCGAAGGCGACAACGACCGCTACGAACTTTACAATATCGACAGCGACCCCGGGGAGGAGCACGACCTTGCCGCCGAACATCCGAACAAGGTGGAGGAACTCAAGGCCATAATGACCGAAGCCCATGTCCCCAACAGCAATTTCCCGCTGTTCTCGGGTGAGTGATTTTTCCGGCGCGAATTCCAGATTTTTATGGTAAATTCGCGCCGGAATCGCTATCAGTATTATATTATGAAGAAGCTTTCATTATTGTTCGTGCTGTTTCTTGCCGCGGCCGTTTGCCACGGGCAGAACAGCCGGGAAATCAAGGCCGTTAGCGGCAGCACCTACGTCGAGAAGCAGGAGGCATACACGCCTTCGTTCAAGAATGACGGCAGCCGCAGAACCGTGCGCAACATCATTCTGCTCATCGGCGACGGAATGGGCACGGGGGCGATCAACGCCGCGATGTACGCCAACGGCGGCGAGCTCACGATGACCGGTCTCAAGACCATGGGATATGTGCGCACGCAGTCTGCCGACAACTTCACCACCGACTCCGCCGCGTCAGGAACCGCCTATGCGACAGGACATAAGACCAGGAACGGGTTCCTCGGAGTGGACACCGCCGCCGTGGAGATAAAGAATCTTCCCGAGAAGCTGGCGCCGCTCGGATTCGCCTGCGGAGTAGTGTCCACCGACGAACTCGACGGAGCGACTCCGGCAGCCTTCTTCGCCCATCAGCGCTCACGCGGAGCCTCCGAGGAAATATGGGCCGATCTGGCGGAAAGCAGCCTGAGCTTCGCTTCCGCCGGCTCGCGGAAGAACTTCGAGAACCAGCCGCTGAAGACCAGAGACAACATCTCTGAAGCGTTCGAAGTCGTCTATTCCTGCGACGATGAAGACATTGACGGCAGCGACAGGCTGCTCTACCTTCCCGAAAGCGTGAAATACGACGAGCGCGGAAGCTACCTTCCGGAGACCACGGAGATGGCCATCGAGTACCTCTCCGAACGCGGCGGCAAGGGATTCTTCCTGATGGTGGAGGGAGCACGCATCGACAAGGAGGAGCACGCCAACAACTTCGACGGTATGGTGAAGGAGACTCTCGACTTCGACAAGGCGGTAGAGGCCGCGATACGTTTCGCGGAGCGGGACGGACACACGCTCGTGATCATCAGCGCCGATCATGAGACAGGAGCCGTGACTCTCGGAAACTGCAACCCTTCCGACGGATATGCTTCAGGTGTGTTCGCCACCAGCGGCCATTCGCCGATAATGGTGCCTCTGTTCGCCTACGGCCCTCATTCGCGCGAATTTACCGGAACTCAGGAAAACAGCGACGTCGGAAACAAGATTTTCACCATTCTTGCCGGAAAGGCGGCGGAATAGTCTTGCAAAACAAAGTTTTTGTTGTAACTTTGCCTTCCCGTTTGGAAACCAGAAGGGAAGGATTGGAGAGGTGGGTGAGTGGCTGAAACCACCGGTTTGCTAAACCGGCGTACGGGTTATACCGTACCACGAGTTCGAATCTCGTCC
>DVLC01000059.1 GCA_018715685.1 Candidatus Cryptobacteroides merdipullorum | reverse complement strand
GCAAGCGCTCCAATCATGTTACCGTGATCCTCGATGTAAAACAACCAGTGGAGAATAAGTAATATGGGACAGAAAACAAATCCTATCAGCAACAGAATCGGTATCACCCGTGGTTGGGACTCTAACTGGTGTGGTGGTAACTATGCGGAGAAGATAGCCGAGGACTACAAGATCCGCAAATATCTCAACAACCGTCTTGCCAAGGCCAGCCTCAGCAGAATAGTTATCGAGAGGACTCTCAAGCTCATCACCGTGACCATCTATGCCGCCCGTCCCGGTTTCATCATCGGCAAGGGAGGCACCGAGGTCGACAAGCTCAAGGAAGAGCTCAAGAAGGTGACCAGCAAGGATGTCCAGATCAATATCTACGAGGTGAAGCGTCCCGAGCTCGACGCCAATATCGTGGCTGACAGCATCGCCCGCCAGATCGAGGGCCGCGTGTCTTACCGCAGGGCCATCAAGATGGCTGTGGCCAACACCATGAGGGTAGGCGCCGAGGGTATCAAGATTCAGATCAGCGGACGTGTCGGCGGAGCCGAGATGGCGCGCAACGAGATGTTCAAGGAAGGACGCACTCCTCTGCACACCTTCCGTGCCGACATTGACTACGCCCTTTCAGTGGCGCACACCAAGGTCGGAACCCTCGGAATCAAGGTATGGATCTGCAAGGGAGAGCGTTACGGAAAGCAGGATCTCACTCCTGCCGCCCTTTCTGCCGCGAACGCCCAGGCTGCCGGTCAGAACCGCGGCGGCGGACGTGGCGACCGTCGCTCACGCAGAGACGGTGACCGCCGCTCACGCAGAAATGACAGTCAGAAGTAAGTTGCGGAAGTTCGAATAATTTCCAATTTGCGGAAAATTGTTATATTTACGGCCGGTTCCGCTTTTGCGGAGCCGGTTTTTGCATCCGGACGTTCCTGTGTCAGGTGCGGCCCGGAAAGTGTTTCGAAATTTTAAATTCAGAGAAATATGAAGAAATTCGTGTTGATTGCCGCATCCCTGCTCTGTGTCCTTGTGACGGGATGCAAAAACGAAGAAAAGGCTCTTGAAGAGTACAATGTCCGCACAGAGGCGACTGTCATGGACTTCAACGACAGGATAAGCGCCATGCAGGCCGACACCACCCTCACGGCCGATGCCAGGAACGCCGCCATGCAGGCCGCCTACGACGAGACTTCCGCCAAGCTTGTCGAGGACGGTCTCAAGATGCTACGTCAGTATCCTTCCGGCCCGCTTGCGGTGACCGTGCTCCAGAACATCGCCGCAGTGCTTGAGGCCGACCAGCTCCAGGAGGCTCTAGACCTTCTTGAGGGCGAGGCTCTTGAGGATGAGTTCGTGAAGCAGCTCGTGGCCCTTTCCGGTGCCAAGACGGCCACCGCCGAGGGACAGATGTTCACCGACTTCACCGTGGTTCAGGATCCCGCCGATTCTCTCGGCAGCACGGTGAGCCTCTCCGACTATGTCGGCAAGGGAAAATATGTGCTCGTGGACTTCTGGGCCAGCTGGTGTGGCCCCTGCAAGCAGGAACTTCCCAATATAGCCGCCGTCTACAACAAGTATAAGGGTGACGACTTCGACGTGCTCAGCATCGCCGTATGGGACGATCCCGCCGACACCAAGGTGGCCGCCGAGGAGGAGGGTGTGATCTGGAGCCAGATAATCAACGCCCAGCAGGTTCCCACCGAGCTTTACGGAATCGAGGGCATACCCCATATCATACTTTTCGGTCCTGACGGAACCATTCTCAAGCGCAACCTCAGGGGCGAGGAGATTGAGGCTGCCGTAGCTGAGGCTCTTGGACGTTAGAGAGAAAATAACCTTATTGCCGCATTCCCCCGGAGTCTACCGATACTATGACTCCGAGGGAACGGTCATTTATGTGGGCAAGGCCAAGGACCTGAACAAGCGAGTCGCACAGTATTTCGTCGACCCCGGCAGGCTTACGGCCAAGACCCGCGTCCTTGTGTCGAAGATAGCCGACGTACAGTATTCCGTGGTGGACACCGAGGCCGACGCCCTGCTGCTCGAGAACAACCTGATCAAGCAGTACAAGCCGCGCTACAACATCCTGCTCAAGGACTCCAAGACCTATCCCTGGATTTGCGTGACGGCCGACGAATTTCCGAAAGTCTTCCTGACAAGGCGGGTGGTTCGCAACGGCTCCCGCTATTTCGGTCCCTACAGTTCCGTGATGCACGCCAAGGCCCTGCTGGAATTCTTCCGTTCCAACTATCCTCTGCGCTCCTGCAAATACAGGATAACGTCCGACGCGGTGCTCAGGCACAAGTTCAGACCCTGTCTCGACCTGCATCTCGGCCGCTGCAGGGGCTGCTGCATCGGAGGAATATCGCAGCAGGAATATTCTGCCTATATCGAGGAGATAGTACGCCTCCTGAGCGGCGGGGTCAATGAAATATTGCGCAAGTACAGGGCGGCCATGGCCGAGGCCTCCGACAGGCTGGATTTCGAAACGGCCCAGTTCTACAAGGATCGCATCGACTCCCTCCAGCAGCATTATTCCAAGTCCGTAATCACTTCGGCGGGGGACAGGGACGTGGATGTGTTCTCTCTGGTCTTCGACGGCCTTGAGGCTTTCGGAAACTTCATGCGCATTCGCGGCGGCGCCGTCATCCAGTCTCTGAATCTGGGTTTCAGGATGAATATCGAAGAGGAGCAGGCTTCGGTGCTCAGCGAATTCATAGCCGAGATAAGTTCGAAATTCGGAGAGCTCAGCCGGGAGATTATCGTGCCTTTCCTTCCGGATGTCGAGCTGGACGGGGTGGAGTTCCGGATTCCGGTGCGCGGCGACAAGCTGGCTCTCCTGGAGCTCAGCGACAAGAACGCGAAAGAGTACCGTTTCAATTCTCTTAAGCAGCGGGAGCATACGAATCCTGACGAATACAGGGCGGCCGTGCTTGAGGAACTGCGTAAGGCCATAGGCATGAAGGAACTTCCGGTGCACATGGAATGCTTCGACAACTCGAATATCCAGGGCACCTTCCCGGTGGCCTCGTGCGTGGTGTTCCGTGGAGGCGAACCTTCGAAGAAGGACTACCGCAAGTTCAAGATCAGGACCGTGGTCGGCGCAAACGACTATGCCTCGATGAAGGAGGTCGTCAACCGGCGCTATTCCCGTATGCTCGCCGAGAATCCGGACGACCTGCCGCAGCTGGTGGTGATTGACGGCGGAAAGGGCCAGCTGGACTTCGCCTGGCAGGCTCTCTGTGAACTCGGAATCCAGGACAGGCTGACCGTCATAGGCCTTGCGAAGCGGCTTGAGGAGGTCATAAGGGTGGGTGACCCCTATCCGATGTTCATCGACAGGAACTCCCAGGCTCTCAAACTGCTCCAGAGGATCAGGGACGAGGCCCACCGTTTCGGGATAACCTTCCACCGCTCCCTGAGAAGCAAGGGTGCCGTCCGTTCTGCCCTCAGAGAGATAAAGGGGGTCGGCGAACAGACCGAACAGCGCCTGCTAATGCATTTCGGAAGCGTGGCGAGGATTGCTGCTGCATCAGAGCGGGAGCTTTCGAAACTGGTCGGGCGCACGCTTGCCGCGAGAATTCTTGAAAGCCTTAACGACAGGGCCGGAGAGTCCAGCACTGACATATCGTAAATCTGAAGGACGATGGATAACGGAAAATTCAACAAGTGGTTCAATGTCTTCATCCTTGGCGGGATGACGACGGTGATGGTCGCGACGACCGCAATACAGCTGATTCAGGGCGATTCGGGAGCGGTGATGCTGCTTGTGGCGGCCTTCGGTTCGCTGATGGGTGTGCTCAGCACCGTATGCTCCGCCAACGCGAAGATCCTGACCTTCCTTTTCGGATTCTTCGACGTGACCATTTACGGAGTAATGTGTTTCATGAGCCACAATTACGGCAACGGCGCCCTTCATCTTGCATACTTCCTTCCCATGCAGTTCATCGGGTTCTGGCAGTGGCGGCGGCGCGGGGCGTCTTCGGAAGAGGGCATCAGGGTCAGGAGACTGAGTGCGAAACAGAGAGTCCTGTGGGGTCTGGTCTTTCTTGCGGGACTGGCGGCGGTGTATTTCCTGCTGCTGCATCTTGGAGAGGATGACGCCGCCTCCGTCGTGAAGCTTGCCATTTTCATGGACGCTTTCTCCACCGTTTGCAATATAATCGGCCAGCTGCTGATGTCCACGGCCTATATGGAACAGTGGATTTTCTGGATAGGCGTGAATATCGCTTCGGTGGCGATGTGGACTGCGACCATAGCGGGCTCGTCGGACTCCGATTACGCCTTCATCTATGTGGTGAAATACGCCTTCTATCTGCTCAATTCCCTCAACGGCCTGCGGATTTGGCTGCGCCTGAGCCGTGACGCAGAGCACACATGACGCCTCGAGAGGTGCCACAATGCGTTTTGTGACAATGCCTTACGGGTAATTTTGGAAAATAGAAAAATTTTTCGTTACTTTGCGAAGTTTTTACGGAAGACTTTGTACTAATAAACTAAATATCTAAAAGTTATGGATCGCGCAGAAATTCTGGAAAAAGTAAAAGGAATTATCGTCGACAAGCTTGGCGTTGAGCCTTCAGAAGTTACCGAGGCTGCAAACTTCACCAATGACCTCGGAGCTGACTCACTCGATACTGTAGAGCTCCTCATGGAGTTTGAGAAGGTATTCGGAATCAAGATTCCCGATGACGAGACCAGCACCATCGCAACTGTCAAGGATGCAGTTGACAAGGTTGCAGAGAAGCTTGGAGCATAAGAGATAATCTTTGCCAAAGCAAGCTAAAAGTTCAAAAACAAAAGAGGCCGGATTTCAAGTCCGGTCTCTTTTGTTTTTATTCTTTGCTGCAGGTTTCAGTCCTCCTGCTCTTCCTTGGGGATGGCGAACGTGAGTTCGAGTCTCGGGACTTCGTCCAACTCGGTGCCGCTGTCCGGTCCGTTCAGCACGGCATTGTAGTAGCGGTCTTTGTCGAGCTGCCTGGAAATGCTTTCCGAGGTGGTCGAACTGCCGTACATGGCGGCCATCATCGCGTATGTGTAGTAATTCGAGTAATAGTCCGAATAGCCTCCGCCGTATCCGTAGCCGTACATGTCGTTGTAGTAGCTCTGGTATGCAAGATAATTGTACAGTTCGCTCATTTCGGACGAGCCTGAATCGGTGGTCACGGTGACTTCGTCAGCCATTATGAGGAACCAGACATCGTAGTAGCCGGAATTCAGCCTCTGTGTCTGAATGTCTGACTCGTCGCTTTCGTCTATCTTGAGCAGGGACTGAAGATGGTAGGTGATGTCCGGCGAGTAGCGGAGCGTCGAGCGGTTGATGTCGCCCTGGTCGGCCTCCGAGTCGCTTGAATCCGAAAGGCTTACGAAGCTTACGTTCGTCATTTTCCCTTCATCGTCCTTCTGGCCTATGCGGCATGTCGGGGACAGTACCTGAGGCCAGTAATCCATCTCGGTGTAGTCATCGGGGAACTTGAAGGGCAGAATGATCTTTGCCTTGTTGATGACGGTAGTGGCCGGGTTTCCGCCCGCATTGAGGATGGCCTCTTCGGCCATCGCCTTGAGGGCTTTCGCTGAGATTTTCGGCTTGAGTCCTCCACCTCCTTCGACATATATCCTGTCTGTCGCCTGCCCGACCTTGTCCTCCGATTCCTGGGAGGTGAGATTCAGACTGTACTGGGGGAAGCTTCCGGTTCCGGAATTGGTCAGCAGGGAGTCGATGTCGTGGAATTCGGTGACCCCGTAGTAGAACATCAGGGTGGTGTCCTTCCTTTCGCCGTCGAATTCGGCCGAATACCGCATGCGGGCGTAGTTGCCCTGAATGTACTGGTATTCGCTGTTGTAGTCCAGCTGGACCTTGAACATGTTGATGCGTCCTCCTTCTCCGGCCGGCGCCGCGGACTCCATGTAAATGCCCGGACATCTTTCGAAGAACTTGTCTATGTCGTCAACCCCGACCTCCTCGATCGCGTCGAGATATTTCTGACCGAATTCCGGGGTGAAGTTGAAGGAGAGCGAGTCATCGCCCGTGTAGAACACCGTGCTGTTCGCTATGCTGCGGTCGAGATGCTCCACATCGAGATTGCAGTCGAAATTCACCTCGGGATCCAGCGGCTTCGCGAGTTCGTACACCTTGAAAGTCTGGAAAATCCTCTCCTGGTCAGGCCTGCTCACCGAGACGGTGTCCTTGGCGGCGGCGAAGTGGAAACTCTTGATCTCCGGATTCTTTCCGAGGTCGAGCGTCTCCTGGAACATCGGGACGAGAGTGAGAGCGCAGGATCTGGTGCCGAGTCCGAATTCACTGTCTCTGATGGCTCCGATCGTGATTCTTGAGGACGAGTAGCCGGAAAGGCTGTCGGCCATGGCCATAGAGATGTCTTCAATGGGAACCGTCGCGATATGTATCGAGTATATCTGGTTGGCGGGCATGAGGTCAGCCCCTACGCTGTAGTTCGTCTCAATGCAGGAAAGGCAGCAGAAAACCGCCGCCATGAGTGCAGGTATGCTCTTTTTCATCCTAAAGTCTGTCATAAAAGCCGCAGTACTCGTCAATATAGCCGCCGTCTTCGTAAGACGCCTCGTCATATTCCAGTGTCGGCAGGCCGAGTCCGGTGCAGAAATCCCTGATCCGTCCGTCGACATTGCCGGATCCGTAGATTATTCCGTCCGAGTACCGGGCGGCGGTTTGAGCAAGATTTATGCCATCCGCACGGCCTTCGAGGAGTGCGAGGTCTTCGGCCGATACGCTCCCGAAGCGGGCCTTGGCGGCGAAATTGTCCGAGAATTTTCCGGAAGGGGTGTCGTCGTACAGCGAGAGGACGATGCGGCTTTCCGAGAATATGGGATCGTCTCTGTAGGCTTTCTTGAGATAGACGGGCACGAGCTGCGAGATCCAGCCCTGGCAGTGTATGATGTCGGGGGCCCAGCGCAGCTTCTTCACGGTCTCGAGCACTCCGCGGGCGAAGAAGATGGCCCGTTCGTCATTGTCGGCGAAGAAAGCGCCGTCCGCGTCGCAGAACGTCTGCCTGCGGCGGAAATAGTCGTCATTGTCTATGAAATAGACCTGTATTCTGGCTGATGAGATGGAGGCGACCTTGATGATAAGCGGACGGTCGAGGTCGTCTATGATGATGTTCATTCCAGACAGCCTGATAACCTCGTGAAGCTGGTTCTTGCGCTCGTTTATGCAGCCGTATTTCGGCATGAATGAGCGTATTTCGCGTTTCCTCTCCTGGACGCCCTGCGGAAGCATTCTCCCGATTTTCGATATGTGCGACTCCGGAAGATAGGGGAATATCTCGGAGTTGACGAAAAGTATTTTCTTCTTGACGTCGCTCATGTCTACAAAGATACGAAATTTTTTATGATTTTTCGATATTTGATTATCTTTGAATTTTAATTTGAGGAGGGTATGCCGAAGCCTGAGAGCAAAATGATGAGGCGCCGTCTTGCGAACGCCTATCTGTCGAGCGTCATCAGCATAACGCTGGTGCTGCTGCTCGTCGGCATCGCCTCGCTCGTGGTCATCAACTCCGGAAGCGTCGCTCGTTATCTCAAGGAGAACATGAAGATCTCCGTGCTGATGGTGCAGGACGCGGACGAGCAGGACGCTCAGGAATATATTGCTTCCGTAGGGTCCCTGCCGTATGTGCACGACACCCGGCTGGTGACCCGTGAAGAGGGTGAGAAGGAGCTCGCCGACATGCTGGGTGAGGATTTCCTCGACGTGTTCGAGGCATCCCCGGTGCCCGTTTCGGTGGACGTGACACTGAATGCCGAGTATGTGGTTCCCGACAGCCTCACCTTCGTGACAGAGATCCTGTCCGCCTCTCCGCTGGTCGACGAGGTCGACAGCCAGCAGCCTCTTGTGGAGCTCCTGAACGAGAATCTTGCGAAGATATCCGTCGTGTTCGGGGTGTTCATACTCCTGCTGCTTTTCATCTCCTTCGTGCTGATCAACAATATGGTCCGCCTGAGCGTGTTCGCGAGGAGATTCACGATTCATACGATGAAGCTCGTCGGGGCGACCAAGTCGTTCATCAGGGCTCCGTTCTTGCGCGGCGCCCTGGTCCAGGGCCTGATTTCCGCGCTTCTGGCATCCGCGGCGCTGTGGGCTCTCTATTATGCGGCCCGCGGCTCCTTCGGTGCGTTGTTCGAAATTTTCAATATTGTCACGCTGATTGAATCCACCGGGATAATGTTCCTGTGCGGAGTGCTGATCTGCATGCTCAGCACCTGGTTCGTGGTCGGAAAGCTCGTCGGCGCGACTAAAGATGAACTCTATTACTGATATGGACAGAATGGCAGTGACGCCCAAAGGGCTGAAACTTATTCTCGCCGGACTGATAGTCATGGCGGCCGGCTATATTCTGATGGCCGGCGGGGGGTCGGACGATCCGCAGGTGTTCAACTACTCGATGTTCAACTTCCGCCGGCTCACTCTGGCCCCGATTGTCATAATCGCAGGAATAGTCACGGTGGTCTGCGGCATCATGGGATGCTCTGATAAAAAATAGAATAGGATATGGAATGGTGGGAGGCCCTGTTGATGGGCATAGTGCAGGGACTGACGGAGTTTCTCCCTGTCAGCAGCAGCGGACATCTGATGATTTTCCGCGAACTTCTCGGCGTGGAGGCCGACGGTTTTCTGGATTTCACGGTCATGGTGCATTTCGCCACAGTGCTCAGCACCATCGTGGTGTTCTGGTCCGCTATCTGGAAGATACTCAAGGGACTGTTCAAGTTCAGGTACAACGACGAGACAGACTATTTCCTCAAGATATGCGTTTCGATGATCCCTGTCGCCATAGTCGGTTTCTTCTTCAAGGATTTCGTGGAAGGGCTGTTCGGGGATGACATACATATCGTCGGGATTTTCCTGCTCGTGACGGCGCTCCTGCTGACTCTCTCCGACTTTTTCGGCGGCAGGATAGGACGCCGCGCCCCGGACGGATCCGTCCGCGGAGAAGGCCCCCGCAACGGCATCGCGTACTGGCAGGCCCTGGTCGTAGGCCTCGGCCAGGCCTGCGCTGTCGCTCCCGGACTCTCGCGTTCCGGAACCACGATCGCGACGGGTCTCCTGTGCGGTGTCAGAAGGGAGAACATGGCCCAGTTCTCTTTCCTGATGGTGCTTATCCCCATAGTGGGTGAGCAGCTTCTCGGCCTGCTTGACATGGTCGGCGGCGGGGAGAGTTTCGGCAGCGGCATAGGAGCTCTTCCTCTGCTTGCCGGTTTCCTGGGGGCTTTTGTTGCCGGACTCGCGGCGTGCAAGGTGATGGTGGCCCTCGTCCGCAGGGCTAAGCTCAGGTGGTTCGCGCTGTACTGTCTCGTGGTCGCGCTGCTCATCTTTGTCCTCGGATAGCCGATGGGCGGACGCTCTGAAGTATATTTCGCCTCCGACGTGCATCTCGGGCTCAGGATAGGAGATCCCGGGGAACGCGAGGCCCGGTTCACGGATTTTCTGAAATCCATTCCGCGTGAACGGACACGGGCGCTGTATCTTCTCGGGGACATCTGGGATTTCTGGTTCGAATACCGGGACGTCGTCCCGCGCTGCGGGGCCAGGGTGGTGGCCGCCCTGGTGGAGCTCATGGACTCGGGCGTCGAAGTCTGGTTCTGCGCCGGCAACCACGACCTGTGGACTTTCTCATTTTTCGAGGAGCTCGGGATGAAGAAGTTCGTGCAACCCTATTATGTGGAGCTCGGCGGCAAGGTCTTCTGTCTCGGACACGGTGACATGCTCGGCGGGGCCAAATGGAACTACAGGCTGATGATGAAAGCGTTCAACAGCCGCTTCCTGCAGAGACTTTTCGGCGCTCTGCACCCGAGGACGGCGTTCGGAATCGGGCTCGGCTGGTCCGAGAACAACAGGAAATCGCGCCACAGAGTCTATCATTTCCGCGGGAAGGACGAGCCGCTGTACAGATTTGCGGAAGCGACTTCCCGGAACCGGCATGTGGACTATTTCGTGTTCGGCCATTTCCACGACGGCGTCGACATGGCCATTCCGGGCGGAAGCCGTCTTGTGGTGCTCAAGGACTGGATAGGCGGCGGGACGCCGTACGGGAAATTCAACGGTTCCTCTTTCGAACTTCACTGTCCAGAGTCCGCTTCTCGATGACCGTGCGCGGCGGCAGCTCCATGAATATGGAGTAATAGAAGTTGTCCCACTGCCCCGAATCCCATATCCGGCACAGTTCCTCTATCTGTGCGTCTTCGCCCTGGCTCGGATTGTAGCGCATCTTGAGGTTCTGCGAGAACAGCCTTGCCACGAGCTGCCAGAAGTTGGCCGCGAATCCGCTTTCGTAGGTGCGGATGATCTCGTATGCGCTGAGCCCGCACTCCCTGTCGACGAGCCGCAGGAGCACGAGGCCCTGTGTGACCGTCATCGAGCGAATGTCCTTCTCGAAAAGCCGGAAAAGCTCCTTCTCCACGTCGTTGATGTATCGCGTGCGTTCCGAACGCCTTGTGACGTCGGCGGCTATGGTGCTGTCGACCTGCTCCATCATTTCTCTTCCCACCAGCGCGTACGGGTAGACCTTGTTGAAATTGTAGACGAGCCTGTAGTAGCGCCTCCAGTCCCTGGCGTTCATGCCCTGTCCTTTGGGGAGCACCCATGCCGGCTCTATGGAGTCGCGGAACACGGTGTCAGAGCCGTTCTCCACGGTGTATTGCATGGGCGTGCCGGTGACTTTCCTGACACGCTGCGCGTCGGCGCCGTGGCAGAAGGCCAGCAATAGCAGCAGTATGGTACAGATACGTCTCGTCATCCGTCGGAACGACAAAAATATCCCATAAATTTTATTTTCACAAAAAGCGCCGGCCGGGCCTTAGGATTCCATGTTCGCAAACACTTCGGATATCGCGTCGCAAACGCATGGAAATTTTTTTGCTCCAAGTTTGTAACTTATTGTGACGGCACGAATTGGGTATCAATATTCCGTGTCGGAAATATTTCAAAATTTTTCGTGTTGTCAATGGTAATTCGATTTTTTTTGCTATCTTTGCAATCCCAAAAATCGGCTTCTTTTGGCTTAAGTGGTTGATTTTCAGGGCTTTGTGGATTATAATTTTTAAAGTAATACTGAGATGTTACAACCGAAGAGAACAA
>DVLC01000058.1 GCA_018715685.1 Candidatus Cryptobacteroides merdipullorum | reverse complement strand
ATGGACCAGGCGGGAAGGCATCATCCTGACACCGGCCTCTTTTGCCATATCATAATATACCATCTCCATCCGGGTGAACGGAAAATCATCTCCTTCTGCAAACTTAAGGATATAATACTTATACCCTTCCGGCAACGACACCTGCCCGGACCTTATGTCATGATTCTCATCATTTATTGCAATAATGGCCTTCGGATGCTGCCCACCGGCAGACGTGCCTACATCATACAGACTTTGAAGATCCAGATTCTCGTCATCGCGGACAGAGACTTCCTGTCTCTCATCAAAAATTTTCTGCGCCAGCCTATACAGGCTGTCTATCTGAACGGACTTCGACGACTCCAGACCGGATACCGCCGGAACAAACTCCAAAGCCCCCATTCCTCGTCTTCCTATAAAAGCAAGCTTGTCCACAGGTGTGAGCCGTTGCTTCGGAATATGATTCTGTGCCGCCCAGTACTCGAAGACCTTGTTGCCCCAATGATCCGGCAACGAGTCTGCTATAAACGGAGGCAGCCCCTGATAAAGTTTTTCCCTGTTTCCGACTACCGGGAAACCTTTCCCTGCCGATCCTTTTATCGAAGCGGTCAAAGGCGCAATATCTGTCCCTTTTTTAACAAAGTCAGGATTATAGTTGAAAACGGCTCTTTTAGCACGAACATCCCAATACAGTTTCCCGACCTCGTCTCCCCACAGCATCACACTGACTATATTACTTTCCATGCCTTATCCTTTTAGGTTTGTTTGCCAGCAACCTGTCAATCGCATAAGCTGATATGGGAATTTCAGGAAGCAGTTCGTCCACTTGTTCCAGACAGCCCACGGCACGCATCAACCCAAGGAAGTTGCCCATATTGATGTTGTACGCCTTTCCGTTCTCGAACTGCCGGAGAGTAATGAGACTCACACCCGCATTTTCGGCCGCCTCTTTCTGAGTCAGTCTGTTCGACAGACGGTACTCTTTAAATCTTCGTCCTAATTCCGAAATGATTTCAGGATTGGACATAGCCGAGGTTATGTTTTTCATCATCATACGACAAAGGTAAACAAATTAACTGTTATACCCAAATATATAGTATAATAGTTAATAAATTTACTCTTTTTCTTTTGTACTTTCACTCGCCGGCGCGAACCTCGTCCGCCTTGCGCTTGCGGTAGAGCTGCCAGGTGTTGTAGCAGTTGTGCCAGATGCTGTAGAAGCCGCCGGCGACCGACACGACAGGGGTCAGGAAGGTGTAGCCGAGCCAGATGCCGAACACTGTGTTCTTCTGCCCGAGGGACTGTCCGGCAGTGATGCGGCTGCCGTAGCGCGCGCCTATCGTTTTCCCGAGCCAGAATTGCAGCACGCAGGTGACCAGCGACGCCACTCCGACCTCCAGCAGCACGATCAGGCCGGAATCATTGTGGACTATGGCCCGGGTGCTCATCAGCACGGCGAGGGTCAGCGACGCGGCCCAGAGCCAGAAGGACACGCCGACATATTTGAGCAGCCAGGCGTGCAGCTTCGGCAGCAGCAGGCGCACCGCCCATGCGGCGATACACGGCAGCACGAGCATGGGGAAGACCTTCCAGAGTATCGCGTTGAACGAAGTCCAGAAAGTCACGCCCTCAACGGGATGCAGCACCGGCACCACGAGCGGAACGAGCAGGGCCACGGCAACATTTATCAGCACTGTATATGTCACTACGCCGGCCATGTTCCCGCCGAGCTTGCCGGTCACCACGGCACATGCGGTGGCCGTAGGGCATATCATGCAGAGCATCGCGGCCTCGAAGCCGTCGCGCAGAGGGATGCCGGGCACGAATGCGAGCAGCAGCGCAAGCGCCGCGAAGGAACAGCATTGGATCAGCAGCAGCCAGAGCATCCATTTGTGGGGACGCAGCTGACGCGGCTCGATCTTGCAGAAGCTCAGGAAGAGCATCATGAAGATCAGCAGCGGCTGCAGCATGTCGATGATTTTCTTCAGCACGGGTCCGGCGGGATGCAGGGCGGGAACGGCCATGTACACCAGATATCCGGAAATACCCGCCAGCATCGCGATTATCAGCGCCCAGTCGCGGAGCAGCTTGGCGAAAGTATATCTGTATTCCGACATCGCCTATTTCTTCCCTTCTCTGGCAAGGAAGCAGTCTATGGTGTTCTCCATCAGCATCGCGATGGTCATGGGGCCGACTCCGCCGGGAACCGGGGTCACCCATGAGGCCACGCGGGATACGGACTCGAAATCGACATCGCCTACCAGTTTTCCGGAGGCGTTGCGGTTCATGCCCACATCGATGACCACGGCACCGGGCTTGACCATGTCGCCGGTCACCGTATTTTCATGGCCGACTGCCACCACGAGGATGTCGGCGAGCAGGGTCACGGCCTTGAGGTCGGCGGTGCGGGAGTGGGCGATCGTGACCGTGGCGTTCTCGTCGAGCAGCAGCTTCGCGACCGGCTTCCCTACTATGTTGCTGCGGCCCACGACGACGGCCATCTTGCCTTTTATGTCGACTCCCGTGCTCTTTATCAGCTCTATCACACCCTTGGGGGTGCAGGGTTTGATGCAGTCGGTGCCGACCCAGAGCGAACCGACGTTGAGGATGTGGAAACCGTCCACGTCCTTCTCTTTCGCTATCGAGTATATGACCTTGGACTCGTCGATATGTTTCGGCAGAGGAAGCTGCACGAGTATTCCGTCCACGGCGTCGTCTCCGTTGAGTTCCGCTATCCTGTCGAGAAGCTCCTGCTCGGATATGCCGGCGTCAAGCTCGATGAGCCGGGAGTCCATGCCGGTGTACGCGGCCGCCCTGACCTTGTTGCGCACATAGACCTGGCTTGCGGGATTCTCACCGACTATTATCACGGCGAGGCAGGGCTTGCGGCCGTACTCGGCCTCAAGCTCGGGGACACGGGCCTTCACCCTGTCCTTGACGGCTGCCGAGACGGCGTTCCCGTCGATTATTCGGGCGAGGCCCATGTCAAGGGCGCAGTGGCCTATGTCGCCGCGATGGAAAAGCTTGTCGCAATGTACGCGCTCCACGGCCTCGTATGCCTTGTCGTGCGCCACATGAAGATCCACGCCCTCGGCCACGACCATCAGCACGCGGCCGCCGGCAGTCACCAGCTTTCCATCTGCGGAGGCGGTGCCCATGTGGTAGAGACGCACCCCGGACATGTCCCCAAGTCCGATCGGACAGCCCTTGTCGTATTTTCCGGGATAGCCCTTCGACGCCAGCACGACTCCGAGGGTCACGGCCTTCTTCCACTTGAGAGGCTCGGCCTCGCGTCCGGAGGCCACGGCGTCGAAGATGTCGTAGATGTCGCTCTTGAGCAGCGGCAGCACGACTTCGGTCTCGGGGTCGCCGAAACGGGCGTTGAACTCTATGACCTTGATGCCGTCGGCCGTCTTCATCAGTCCTCCGTAGAGCACACCCGAAAGCGGGCAGCCTTCCTGCACCATGGCTTCGGCGGCGCGGCACATTATGTTCCTGTATGCGAACTCCCTGTCCTCACCGCTGACGAACGGCAGCCCGGTGTAGGCTCCCATACCGCCGGTATTGGGGCCCTTGTCGCCGTCGAAGGCGCGCTTGTGGTCCTG
>DVLC01000057.1 GCA_018715685.1 Candidatus Cryptobacteroides merdipullorum | reverse complement strand
CAGCTGAGCTACGGAACCGAGACCTCTCTTCGGAAAGAGACTGCAAAGATAAGCAAAATAGTTTACAAGCCGCATCCTTCGGACGAAGAAGTTGTTTAGAAATTTATGTCGACAAAATTCAAGACAGTTTCCAAAACTTTTTCGGGGAGGAGTCAATGTGCAAGTGCAACACGAGATAAAATTTCAATTTTACGGAGCCAACGGGTAAATGCAACCCGGAATAGAGCGACAGCAGACTTTTTCGCGGAACCGGGGTGCTGTATCTGGGAAATCGGCGGCGGGATGCACCCCGGAGAGGCTTGCCGCCCGCGGCAGTGAGCGGGTGATGCTGCCGAGCGTAGCGAGGAAGCATCAATGGAGCGTAGCGGAACCTCTCCGGGGTGCATCCCGCCGCCGATTTGTGCGTCCCGCCGCCGGATGGCGCCGAAGTCCTCTACGCCAGCTCTATTCCCGCCTCAACACAGCGTCGGCGCATCTCCTCGGGCCAGATGCCGCTCTGGATTTCGCCTATGTGCGCCTTGCGCAGCAGGAACATGCAGAGCCTCGACTGTCCTATGCCTCCGCCTATCGTGCAGGGGAGTCCGCCCGACAGAAGCATGCGGTGGAACATCAGCTCCTGCTTCCACAGCTCGCCTCTTTCCGCCAGTTGCAGCCGCAGGGCCGCCTCGTCGACGCGAATGCCCATGCTCGAAAGCTCGAAAGCGCACTCCAGCACGGGATTCCAGACGAGCAGGTCGCCGTTTAGTCCGGGCAGTCCGTCTTCTCCGGGCGTGCTCCAGTCGTCGTAGTCCGAGGCGCGGCCGTCATGCGGCATGCCGTCGGAGAGCCTTGCGCCAATTCCGATAATGAACACGGCGCCGTACTCCCTGACGATGCGCGCCTCCCTCTCCTTCGGCGACAGTCCGGGGTAGAGCTGAAGCAGCTCCTCCGCGTGGATGAAACGGATTTCCTCGGGCAGGACAGGCTCTATCTGCGGAAATTCCACGAAGATGCGGTTCTCGGTGACCTTTATCGCCTCGTAGATGCGCCGGACGGTGCGCTTCAGAAAAGCGACATTCCTGTCCTCGCGGCGAATCACCTTCTCCCAGTCCCACTGGTCCACATAGATCGAATGTATGTTGTCGAGCTCCTCGTCGGGGCGCAGCGCGTTCATGTCGGTATATATCCCGCGCCCGGGCTGAACTCCCATCTCGGCAAGCTTCAGCCTCTTCCACTTGGCCAATGAATGCACGACCTCCGCCCTGCGCTCGTCCATGTCCCGTATAGGGAAACTTACCGGCCGTTCGACCCCGTTGAGCTCGTCGTTGAGGCCGGTGCCGGAGAGCACCACCATCGGAGCGGTCACGCGGAGCAGGGCGAGCTGCGCCGACAGATTCTGCTGGAACATGTCCTTGACGCTCTTGATGGCCTTTTCCGTGTTCTCGACGTTGCCGAGCAGGTTGCGGTAGCCTTCGGGGATGATCAGTCGCATATCATTTCTTTCTTCTGACGGTCAGACAGGCGTAGGACAGAGCCCCGACCAGTAAAATTATTATCGCATGCAGTTCGTGGTTCAGCGTTGCCGCGAGTATGCCGGTCTCCCAGCTGGCTCCGTAGAGCGACTGCAGCGCGAGCGCGACAAGGTAATGATACGCGCCTATGCCGCCGGGTACCGGAATCACCGAGGCGATGTTGCCCACGGACGAGATGAAAAGGGCGTCCAGCAGCGTCAGATGCGAGAGCGCCGGCACCGCCCGGAACACGAAATAGCACATCAGCATGTACATGCACCAGATTCCTGCGGTGTAGAGCACGAACGCCCACGGCCTGCGCATTCTGGTTACCGAGGCGAGCCCCGACCACATGTTGCGCAGCGCTCCGGCGGCCTTCCCGCAGAAGCGGCTGCGGTTCCTGAATCTGAACACCAGCAGCAGGCATGCCGCGGCCAGAACCGCAAGCGCGGCGATTATCCACCACAGCGACAGACTCATTCGCGAATTGAGCGGCCGCCAGATGTTTTCGACGAAGAAGTTGCCGAAAGTGTCCCAATTGAGCGCGAGAGCGGCCACGAACAGCAGCCCGACGGCTATCACGTCCCAGGCGCGTTCGCTGACAATGGTGCCGAAGGCCTTGTCGTAGCTGAAACGCTTCGAGGAGATGTATCCGCAGCGCACGAATTCACCGGCTCCGGGAAGCACCACGTTGACCACATTGCCCACGTTCGCCGAATCCCACGCGTCGATGCGCCTGACCTCCGGATTCAGCGGCAGCATCATCGCCCTCCAGCGCTCCTCCCTGAACACGAGCGCCAGCAATGCCGCGAGGAGATACAGCAGAGCATAGCCCCAGCGCGTCTCTCCGAGCCCTTCGGCGAAGGCTCTCCAGTCGATGCCCCGCAGGGCGAAATACACCAGCGCCCCCGCGAGCGCGAGGGACAGCAGATACTTCAGTATGCCGGCAGCTTTACGATTCATCTCCAAAGGCGGCAATCGCCGCGGACAGAGCGCGAATTTACGATAATTATATTAATTTTGCATCCTTATGAAATCTATACTTGGCATAGGCAACGCGCTTACCGACATTCTGGCCGTCCTCCCGGACGACAGCCTTCTGAACACCTTCCATCTTCCCAAAGGGAGCATGCAGCATGTGGACATGGAGACGGGCGACGGCATCTGGGCCGCCCTCAAGCCTCTCGGGGTCAAATATGTCGCAGGGGGTTCCGCGGCGAACACCATCACCTGCACGGCCATACTCGGCATGCCTTCGGGATTCATAGGCAAGATCGGCGACGACGAGCTGGGGGAACTCTTCAAGAGCGACCAGGAGCAGTACGGCGTGAAGACCACGCTGCTCAAGAGTCCGCATTCCAGCGGACGCTCGATGGTCTTCGTGAGCGGGGGTAACGCCGAGCGCACCTTCGCCGTCTATCTCGGAGCGGCGCTCGACCTCGTGCCGGAGGATCTGAAGCCCGAATGGTTCGAAGGTTACGACTATTTCCACATAGAAGGCTACCTCGTGCAGAACCAGGGCCTCGTGCGCCGCGCTGTGGAATATGCCCGCAGGGCCGGATGCATCATCTCGATCGACATGGCGTCCTACAATGTGGTGGAGTCCAACCAGGCCTTCCTTCACGACATAGTCGAGAAGTATGTCGACATAGTGTTCGCCAACGAGACCGAGTCCAAGTCGTTCACCAAGCTTGACGACCCCAGGGCGGCCCTCGACGAGATCGCGAAGATGTGCGACATCGCAGTGGTCAAGGTCGGCAAGGACGGAAGCATGATCAAGTCGGGCGACGAGTATCATTTCATAGAGGCATGGCCTGCCGACACCATCGACGCGACCGGAGCGGGCGACACCTACGCCGCCGGTTTCCTCTACGCCCATTCGCTCGGACTTCCGCTCGAAATCTGCGGCGACGCCGGTTCGATTATAGCCGCGAAGGTGGTCGAGGTCATAGGCACCAAGATCGACATCCCTCGCTGGAAAGTCGCGAAGCGGGAATTGCGCGAACTCATCGCCTCGGCGGAGAAGAAATGACGAACCCGCTGAAATATGCCGTCCGCCGTTTCGCCCTGAGGAAATTCAGGAGCGAGGTTGCCCAGTCCATAATTCCGCTTGATTCCGTAAAGTGCGCGGCCGTGTTCGTCGACGGCGGCCTTCCCGGAGCCGATGCGGCCGAGACTGCGGTGCGCAGCTTCTTCGGAAGCCGGGGCATCGCGGTTCTGCTGCTGCGTCCCGACGGGAAGCAGCTCAACTATGCCGGCTACATGCGCCGGAAGTTCAGGCTTCCCGAAGGCGGCCGTCACGAGGATCTGTTCATCTCGCTTTCCGACAATCCGGAGAATTTCGCCTCCGAATTCGAGGCGAGGTGCAGTCCGGCGCGCTTCAAGGCCGGCCGTATCCAATTGTCCGGCGGAATCTTCGACATGATTGTTTCACCTCCCGGCGACGAGCGTGCCGACCAGGCGGCCGTCTTCGGGGCAATTTCAGAATATTTATTGAAAATAAAATGAGTAACGGTACATCTCTGAAGAAATACCTTCTTGTCGGCCTCAAGGGCATCGGCATGGGTGCCGCGGACGTGATTCCCGGTGTCTCCGGAGGCACCATCGCGTTCATGACCGGGATCTACGAGGAGCTCGTCGGATCCATCAACAACATCAACGGAACCGCCGTGAAACTGCTTTTCAAGGGCAGGTTCCGCGACTTCTGGAAGCAGATCAACGGCAATTTCCTGGTTTCCCTCGTCGCGGGAATCCTGATAAGCATCATGTCGCTCGCGAAGCTGATGACTTATCTGCTTTCGCATCTTCCCGTTCCGACCTGGGCCTTCTTCTTCGGCCTGATCGTGGCCTCGTCGGTGTTCATACTCCGCGAGATCAAGGACTGGAAGATACGCGACGGCGTGATGCTGGTGCTGGGAATAATTCTCGGTGTAGTCGTGTGTACGCTTTCCCCGACCGAGACGCCCGACGCGCTGTGGTTCATCTTCCTGTCAGGCGCGATTGCGATATGCGCGATGATTCTGCCCGGCATCAGCGGCAGCTTCATCCTGCTGATTCTCGGCAAATACGAGTTCATGCTGTCCACGCTGACCAAGATTCTCTCGGGTGACGGAGTGCTGCTGGACTACGCCGTGGTGGTGATTTTCGTGCTCGGTGCAATTGTCGGCATCCTCGCTTTCTCGAAATTCCTGCACTGGCTGCTGGCGCGCTATCACAGGTCGACCCTGCTCGTGCTTGCAGGCTTCATCATAGGCTCGCTCGTGAAGGTGTGGCCGTGGAGCGACATGGCCGTCGTGCGCGAGGCCCAGCTGCTGCGCACGGGTTCTCTTGCCGAAATCGACATGCAGATTCCCTGGGCGATAGTATTCTGCATCGTGGGCGCCGCCCTGGTAACCGTACTCGAATTGGTAGCTCTGCGCAAGGAGCAGAAATAGGACCGGCTTTCTGCGGAGGAGGCGCTGCGGACGATGGAGGCTTTTCCCGATTTCTTGCCTCCGGAGCCGCAGCGCCTCCTCCGTCTGTATCCTGACATCTGTTCTATGCAGCGGCGGCAGTGCGGTCAGAGAGGCTTGCCGCCCGCGGCAGTGAGCGGGTGGTGCTGCGAAGCGTAGCGGAGAAGCACCAATGGAGCGCAGCGGAACCTCTCTGACCGCACTGCCGCCGCTCCTGTACGGTCAGTGAATTATTCCAGAACCAGCTCCACCGGGCAGTGGTCCGAGCCGAACACCTCGTTGTGGATTTCGGTTGAGACGATGCGCCCGCGCAGGCTGTCGCTGACGAGGAAATAGTCGATTCTCCACCCCACGTTCCTTTCGCGGGCGCGCATGCGGTATGACCACCACGAATATTTGACCTCGTCCGGGTGCTGCCGGCGCCAGCTGTCGCAGAAGCCTGCGGCCAGCAGTTCCGTCATCTTGCCCCTCTCCTCGTCGGAGAAGCCGGCGTTGAAATGGTTGGTCGCGGGATTCTTGAGGTCTATCTCCTCGTGGGCGACGTTCATGTCGCCGCAGACCACGACTCCCTTCTTCTCCGCGAGCCCGCATAGATATGAGCGGAACGCGTCCTCCCACTGCATCCGGTAGTCCAGCCGCTTGAGGCCGTCCTGGGAGTTGGGGGTGTATACATTGACCAGATAGTAGTCGGGCAGCTCCAGAGTGATGACGCGGCCCTCGTGGTCATGCTCGTCAATGCCGAGCCCGAAGCTTGCGCCGAGCACCGGCACGCGGCTGTAGATGCAGGTGCCGGAGTAGCCTTTCCTGTCGGCATAGTTCCACCAGGATTCATATCCCTCGAACTCGAGGTCCAGCTGCCCCTGCTGGAGCTTTGTCTCCTGCAGGCAGAAGAAATCGGCGTCCATAGCCTTGAAGATGTCGGCGAAACCCTTTCCCGCCACGGCGCGCAGACCGTTCACGTTCCAACTGATGAATTTCATAAAATCTGTCTTGTTCGAATGGTAAGCCGACGAAGATAATGAATTTAATGTAAAACAGCTTCCTGAAATTTGCTATATTCGCAATTCAAGTTTTCATGATATGAGAGATTTCAGACTGACCAATACCCTTACGCACCGCAAGGAACTCTTCGTGCCCGTGCATCCCGGCCATGTGGGCATGTATGTCTGCGGCCCCACCGTCTACGGCGACGCCCATCTGGGACACGCGCGACCGGGAGTCACCTACGACGTGCTGTTCAAACTGCTGCGCCATCTCGGCTACAAGGTGCGCTATGTGCGCAACATCACCGACGTGGGGCATCTGGAGCATGATGCCGACGAGGGAGAGGACAAGATAGCCCGCAAGGCCAGGCTGGAGCAGCTCGAACCGATGGAGATCGTGCAGACCTACACTCTGCGCTATCATGAGGCGATGAGATTGCTCAACGTCGCCCCGCCTTCGATAGAGCCCCGCGCCTCCGGTCATATCATCGAGCAGATCGAGGCCGTGAAGAAAATACTCGACGCGGGTTATGCGTATGTGAGCAACGGAAGCGTCTACTTCGATGTCGAAAAATACAACCGCGACTACCATTACGGAGTGCTTTCGGGCCGCAATCTCGAAGACACTCTCGAAGGCACGCGCAGTCTTGACGGCCAGTCCGACAAGCGCCATGCCTACGATTTCGCGCTATGGAAGAAGGCGGAGCCCGAACATATCATGCGCTGGCCTTCTCCCTGGAGCGACGGATTCCCCGGCTGGCACCTCGAGTGCTCGGTGATGGGGGAGAAGTACCTCGGCTCCGAGTTCGACATCCACGGAGGGGGCATGGACCTGATCTTCCCTCACCACGAGTGCGAGATCGCCCAGAACCAGGCTTCGCGCGGCACCCGCGGCGTGCGCTACTGGGTACACAACAACATGATCACCATCAACGGCCAGAAGATGGGCAAGTCCCTGGGCAACTTCATCACCCTGCCCCAGCTCTTCTCCGGCGACCATCCGAAGCTCGCGCAGGCCTACACTCCCATGACCATACGCTTCTTCATCCTTCAGGCGCATTACCGCGGCACGCTTGACTTCTCCAACGAAGCCCTGCAGGCTGCGGAAAAGGGGCTCAGACGTCTGATGCAGGCGGCGCGCGACCTCTATGCCCTGGTCGGCGCGAAACTGCCCTCGCAGCCTTACGGTGAGGAGAAGCTGCGCGTGGCTCCCGACAGCTGCGCCGCTGATTCTCTGGAGCTCAAGGCCGTGTTCGACGGAATCTACGACGCGCTCTGCGACGACATGAACACCCCGATGGCCCTTGCCCATATCTCCGAGGCCGTGCGACTGATAAACTGCGCCAAGGCCGGGCAGGTCAGGTTCACGAAGGCGGATCTCGACACGCTCGTGCAGATATTCGACGACATTGTGTTCGGAGTGCTCGGCCTCAGGGACGAGGAATTTTCGGAAGGCGGTTCAGGAAAGGTGATTTCCGGACTCATGGAGATGGTTCTCGACCAGCGCGCCAAGGCCAAGGCCGAGAAGGACTGGACGACCTCCGACCATATCCGCGACGCTCTGAAGGCCCTTGGCATCCAGGTCAAGGATACCAAGGACGGGGCCGAGTGGACATTCACCGAATAGATTTTCAGTCTATAATGTTTCCGAGAAACAGCTCCGTCTCGGATACGGACATTTCGCGGCGGCGGGCGTAGTCCTCGGCCGCCGCTTTCCGTATACGCCTGATTTCAGGATAGAAGGCGTCCGGATGGGCGAATATGAGTCCGCAGATGCTCGCTTCGGGGCTCATCGCGCAGCTTTCGGTGAGACTGATGCCGAGTCTTGCGGAATCGGGCAGCAGCCTCAGTATGTCTCTTTTGAGGGAATGGTCCGGACAGCTGGCATAGCCCGCGGCCGGCTTGATGATTCTGACGGCCGGTCCTGCCGGAAGCTGCGCCGTGAGCCTGGCGTCCAGCCATGCCGACGCGGCTTCCGCGAGGGTAACCCTGACAGCCCGTTCAATCAGGGCCACGGCTTCGTCTTCCGGAGATCCGCCGGCCTCATGCACGCTGACGGCGAACATCCCTGCGGGCGAACAGAAGCCGTACTGCTCCGGGGCGACGAAATCGCAGAGCGACCTGCGGGCCCCGTCCTGCTGGCGGAGCATGGGCAGACGGTAATCCGGGCAGATGATGTCGTCGCCGTCGCTCCGGCAGGCGTCGAACCTCGCGCACAGCGTTATCCTGCATCTTTCCTCGCGTATCATGCGGTCGATTGTCTCCACCGCCCCGGCGTTGAGTTCCGCCGCCGCCTCTTCATGACGGCTTCTGACTCCGAGGCTCGTGTAGAACAGTTTCCAGTCGAAGTATGGCAGCACGTCCTTGATCTTCAGTTCCTGAGCGGGCAGGTCTCTGAAGAATTTTCCGCGGAGGAAACTTTCTGGAGGGAAAGGGGCGGCTGCGGGTGTTGAGGCTGCGGCACTGGAATGCGATTCGAGGTACAGGCGCCTGAGTTTCTCCTGAGCCTCATGCAGTCCGGCTTCGCAATCGTCCCGCGAAGAGATCAGCCGACCTGCCAATACGGCGCTTGAAGACGCGTCGCCGCCGTAGAAGACATGCCCGTAGAGAGGTGCGAGCTTTACCGCGGTGTGCAGCGCGGAAGTCGTGGCCCCTCCCACTATCAGCGGAGTCGTCATGTCCTTGGCGTTCATCTCGCGGCAGAGCTCCTCCATCTGGTGCAGCGACGGAGTGATGAGCCCGCTTACGCCGATGATGTCAGCCCCGCATGCCGCCGCCTCCTCCAGAATGCGTCCGACCGGCACCATGACCCCCAGGTCGCGGACTTCCAGACCGTTGCAGCGCATGACTATGCCCACGATGTTCTTGCCTATGTCGTGCACGTCGCCCTTGACGGTCGCGAGCAGCACCAGAGGCCTGCGGTGTCCGCCGTCGTCCGCGTCCGCCGCCGTTTCCATGTACGGCTGGAGTATTTCCACTGCGTCGCGCATGACTCTGGCCGACTTGACGACCTGCGGCAGGAACATGCGTCCTTCTGCGAACAGTTCTCCCACTGAGGCCATTCCGGCCATCAGCGGTCCCTCGATGACATCCACGGCTCGGCCGCTTTCCCTGAGGCATTCGAGCACGTCCTCCCTGAAAGAGGGCGAACCTCCTCTGACGAGGGCTTTCCGGAGCCGCTCCGCCGCGGTGAGTCCGTCAGAAGCCGCCTCGTGTGGTGTCCCGGCCTTCGTCCCTGTCTTTGCGGCGCTTTCCGTCTCCTGTATGCGGGCAGCCTTGGCAAGCAGCCTTTCAGTGGCCTCAGGGTCGCTGTCGAGTATCACGTCACTCACGCATTTGAGCAGCTCCGGTTCGATTTCGTCGTAGATTCTGAGCATCGCGGGATTGACTATGCCCATGTCCAGTCCGGCGGCGACAGCATGGTAGAGGAACACCGAGTGCATGGCTTCCCTGACGCTGTTGTTGCCTCTGAAGGCGAAGGACAGATTGGAAATGCCTCCGGAAGTCAGCGCCCCCGGCAGATTCGCCTTTATCCATCTGACAGCCTCGATGAAGTCTGTGGCGTAGCGTGCATGTTCCGGGATGCCGGTGCCCACCGACAGCACTCCCGGGTCGAGGATTATGTTGTACGGCTTGATACCCAGCCGTTCGGTGAGCAGTCTGTATGCGCGGGAGCATATTTCCGTCTTTCTTTCAAGAGAGGTGGCCTGACCCTGCTCGTCGAAGGCCATCACGACCAACGCGGCTCCGAGCCGGTCGGCTTCACGCGCCTTCGCAAGGAAGCTCTCCTCGCCCTCCCTCAGGGAGATCGAGTTCACTATGCACTTTCCCTGGCAGTTCTTGAGACCGGCGAGAACCGTGTCCCAATGCGACGAGTCCACCATCACCGCCGCTTTCGCCACCGCCGGTTCATTGGCGGCATGGCGCAGGAATCTCTCCATCTCGGCGCGCGAGTCCAGCATCGCGTCGTCCATGTTCACGTCCATCACGGAGGCTCCGCTTTCGATCTGCGAGGCGGCTACAGCCAGAGCCTCGCCGTAGTCTCCCGCTGAGATGAGCCTTGCGAATTTCCTTGAACCGGCAACGTTCGTCCTTTCGGCTATGTTGGTGAAATTGCGTGTCCTGTCGATAGTGACCGCTTCCAGCCCGCTCACATGCAGACATCCGGATTGCGGCTTCCGCGGCCTGCAGGGGCAGTCCCTGACGGCCGCCGCGATCGCCGATATATGGTCCGGCGTAGTACCGCAGCAGCCTCCGATGATGTTGAGAACGCCTTCCTGCGCGAGGGCGGCGAGCTGGCCGGCCATGACTTCCGGCGTCTGGTCGTAAGAACCCATCTCGTTCGGAAGTCCGGCGTTGGGGTGGAGGCTCGTCGCGCATTCCGCCCAGGAAGCCGCGTCTTTTGCGAGCGGAGCGAGGCCTTCCGCCCCGAGCGAGCAGTTCAGCCCGAACGAAAGCGGGTCGGCGTGCTCCACCGAGCGGTAGAACGCCTCGACTGTCTGCCCGGTAAGTGTCCTGCCGCTGCGGTCGCTGACGGTCGCGGAGATCATCACCGGTCTGCGCAGCTGCGGGTCGTCGTCCGCCAGAGTCTTCAGGGCGTATATCGCGGCCTTCGTGTTCAGAGCGTCGAAGCAGGTTTCCAGCAGTATGATGTCGGCTCCGCCTTCGATGAGCCCGCGCAGCTGCTCCTTGTATGCGGCGGCCATTTCATCGAAGCCGAGAGCTCTGAACGCCGGGTCGGAGAGGTCCTGCGCGAGAGTCAGCGATTTGGAAGTCGGTCCTGCGCTGCCTGCCACCCAGACTCTGCGCCCTGCTTCGTCCGCAACCTTGCGGGCGATTTGCGCCGCCCGGTACGCCATTTCGTACGCCCTGTCGGAGCATCCGTGTTCGTTCTGAGAAATCCTGTTGGCGGAGAACGAGTTGGTCTCTATGATGTCGGCTCCGGCCGCGATGTACGCCCTGTGTATCGAACTGACGGTTTCCGGGTGCGTGAAGTTGAAACTCTCGCTGTTGCCGCACAGTCCGTGGCGCTGGAGCATTGTGCCCATGGCGCCGTCGAGTATGAGTATCCTTTTGTAAAGGAGGTCGCGTATGTCGTCCATGTCCTAGAAGCAGTCTTTGAGTATTCCGATGATGTTGTCCGCCCTGCCCATGGTGTAGAAATGGACTGCCGGCACTCCGTGCGCGAGCAGGTCGCGGCACTGCATCGTGCACCATTCGCGGCCTATGTCGTAGCATGCCTGCCTGTCATCGCGGTGCGCTTCGATTTCGAGCGTCAGCTCCTGCGGTATGTCTATCGAGAAGGTTTCCGGCAGCAGACTGATCTGTCTGGGGCTCGATAGCGGCTTGAGTCCCGGGATTATCGGCACCGTGATGCCGGAGGCGCGGCATCTGTCGCGGAATTCGTAGAAGCGGCTGTTGTCGAAGAACATCTGGGTTACTATGTAGTCGGCTCCGGCGTCGACTTTCCTCTTGAGCATCTCTATGTCGTGTTCGAGATTCGGCGCTTCGAAATGCTTTTCCGGATATGCCCCTACTCCTATGCAGAAAAAACTTTCTCCACCAAGCCTTTCGCGCTCGAAACCGTGGACGGCCGACACAAGTTCGTCGGCGTGGCTGTAGCCGCCGGGCTCCGGGGTGAAGCGCTTTTCGCCCGTAGTGCAGTCTCCTCTGAGCGCCAGGATGTTGGATATGCCCATGAAATGGAAGTCCTGGAGCTGGAACTCGATCTGCTGCGCCGTGGCACCCCCGCAGATCAGGTGAGGAACGACCTCCACCTTGAATTCCGACAGGATTGCGCCGCATACCGCGCTTTCGCTGATTCTGCGCCGTACGAGCCTCCGTTCGTAGCTTCCGTCGGGGCGCAGGCTGTACTCGACCTCGTCGCGGTGACAGGTGACATTGATGTATTTCGGGCTGAACTCCATGAACGGGCGGATCTCGTCCAGCAGCTCGCCCTTGGTGAGGCCTGTCAGCGGCGGCACTATCTCCAGGGAAGGGTAGGGGCTTCGGCTGGAGGCTATTATGTCGGAGACTTTCATTCTATCTCTTGTGGGTCATTATGTCGAGTATCATGCGGTCGGTCTCGTTCATGCCGTCGCGGCCGATCGCGGTAAGATTGCGTATGCACTGGTCCACGTCGTCGTCGATGATTCCTTCGAGCGGGCTCACGCATTCGTCTTCCATCGCCATGAGCGCCGAGAGCACCGCCGTGGACACGCCGCTGGATATCTTCAGTGCGCAGCTTGGCTTGGCTCCGTCGCAGATCATGCCGGTGAGGTTGGCTATCATGTTCTTGACCGCGCTGCAGATCTGGCGGTAAGTTCCTCCCATCAGGTAGGTGATTCCGCAACTGGAGCCGGTGGCAGCGACCACGCAGCCGCACAGGGCGGAGAGGCTGCCGAGACTCTGCTTGATGTAGATTGCAGTCAGGTGGCTGAGCATGAGCGCCCTTGTCAGCCGCTCTTCGCTCGATCCGCGCTCCTCGGCATAGATCACCACGGGGACCGTTGCGGCTATTCCCTGGTTTCCCGATCCCGAGTTGCTCATCACCGGAATCTTCTCTCCGGCCATCCTCACGTCGCAGGCGGCGGAGGTGTAGGAGAGTATCCGGGTGAAGCTGCTGTCTCCCATGGTCTGCCTTTCGAGGCTGTTCTTCAGAATCTTGCCGAGATTGTGGCCGTAGCTGCCTTCGAAGGAGTGCTCGGCGGCGGCCTTGTTGAGCCTTCCGGCTTCGAGTATGAAACTGATCTCGTCCAGCGGCGCCGTGGTCGCGAATTCCCAGACCTTGGCGAGATTCAGCTCGGGAGCCGCGTCCTCACCGCAGTCTTCCTCGGACGCGCCTGCGCCTGCGTCCAGTATGAGTTGTCCGTCCTTCTCGATCCTTACGAAGCGGGTGTGGCTGCCGGAAATCACGGCGAGAGCCTCATGGGTCTCCGAAAAGACCTGCACTTCGATGTATAGCTTGTCAGGGGCGGCATCCTTCAGCGCAATCGTGATGCGGCCCTCGTCAATGTACCTCCTGCCGCGTTCCACAGCATCGGGACATACGTCCTTGAGCACTTCGAGACCGTATGCGGAGCGTCCGGTGAGCGCCCCGAGGGCAATCGCGATCGGGAGACCTGTCATTCCCGTGCCCGGAATGCCCACTCCCATGGCGTTCTTGAGTATGTTGGCGCTGAGTCTGGCTTCGATTCTTTCCGGTATTTCTCCCAGAGTCTCGGTGGCCTTCGCCACGCACAGGGCGACCGCCACGGGTTCCGTGCAGCCTATTGCCGGAACGACTTCCCTCTTCACGAGGGCCAGAATTTGTCTGCGTTCAATTTCTGAAACCATATTCTCCAAAATTAAGAAACTGTTTTGAATTTCTTGATGAAAACATGGAGCCGTTTTGAAACTTTTTGTATTTCTATCTCCTGATATGGTAAAGCATATGAGAAAAGATGTCATTAAATCGCTTCTCGATACCGACGGCCTGGCAAACTTCTGAAAAGAGCCTTGCAGACCCTGAAACAAAAAAGACGGACTCCATGAGGAATCCGTCTTCCGATATGGTATGGCGTCTTGCGACTACAGTTCGTTGAGCTCCTGCGCAAGTTCGTCCTTGCGGCCCACGATGATGTCCTGGTAGGCCTTGAGGCCGGTACCGGCGGGAATCAGGTGACCGCAGATCACGTTCTCCTTGAGTCCTTCGAGGTGGTCGACGCGACCGCGGATGGCAGCCTCGCTGAGCACCTTGGTGGTCTCCTGGAAGGAAGCGGCGGAGATGAAGCTGTCGGTCTTGAGGGCCGCGCGGGTGATGCCCTGGAGCACCAGTCTTGCCGTGGCGGGCCTTGCGGGACGCACTGACATGAGCTCCATGCCCTGACGGCCGAGCGAATCGTTCTCGCTGCGCAGCTCGCGGGCGTTGATGATCTGGCCTGCGGCGTATTTCTGGGATCCGCCTGCGGTCAGTACCACGAACTTGCCGTAGATGTTGTCGTTCACGTCGGTGAACTTCCACCTGTCCACGAGCTCCTCGTCAAGGAATTCGGTGTCGCCGGGATTGGTGATCTCGACCTTGCGCATCATCTGGCGCACGATGATCTCGAAGTGCTTGTCGTTGATCTTCACGCCCTGCAGGCGGTA
>DVLC01000056.1 GCA_018715685.1 Candidatus Cryptobacteroides merdipullorum | reverse complement strand
AAGACCATACGTCCGATACGGCCGAATCCGTTAATACCAAGTTTTACCATCTTTAGAAAATTATAAATAAAAATATTAAACCTAAACTTCTAACCGTTTGAAGCGGTGCAAATTTATCAAAAAAATAGCTAAAATCAATTATCTTTGTAGAAAAAGTAAAGATGAAAATTCTTGTGACGAACGATGACGGGTACGACGCCCGCGGGCTCTCCGTGCTCGTCGATATATTGCGGCCCTACGGCGATGTGACCGTGGTCGCTCCGAAGAGGCCGCAGAGCGGAATGTCGATGTCGGTGAGCATGGGGTTCAAGCCTCTGGCCGCGAGGAAACTGTTCGGAAAGCCCGGCGAAGCCTGGTGGTATCTCGACGCCTCTCCGGCAAGCTGCATAAAGTTCGGCCTGGACAACGTGATGTATCCCGAACGCCCCGACCTCGTGGTCAGCGGCATCAATCATGGGAGCAACGCTGCGACGGCCGTCCTGTATTCCGGAACCCTCGGCGCGGCGATGGAGGGTGCGGTGAACGGCATCCCGTCCATAGGCGTAAGTCTTGACAGCTTCGACAGGAATGCCGACTTTTCGGCCGTGGCCGAGAGATTTCCCGGGATTCTCGAGATCCTGCTGGGGCGTCCGCACCGCTTCGGCTCGTTCTACAACGTCAACTTCCCGGCCCTTCCTTCGGACGAAATCAGGGGAGTGAAGGTCTGCCACATGGGCAGGGCGCACTGGGAGCGTGAGTACCGCGGTTTCAGTGAATTTCTGTCTCAGGCCGGCAGGGAGCCTTCGGAAGACGATTCCAGATATCTCGCCGCCGCGGAGCCGGGAGAGGAGATATATGTGATGGCTGGAGACTTCACCGACAACGGCGACAATGTCGGAAACGCCGACCATATCCTGCTTGACGCCGGATATATCACCGTCACGCCCCACGACATAGACAACACCGACCGCTCCGAAGAGGAACGGCTTTCGGATATTTTCGAATAGACATGCGTTATTACATTATAGCCGGCGAGGCTTCCGGCGACCTTCACGGCGGCAATCTTGTCCGCGGTCTCGCCGCAGAGGATCCTGCGGCCGAAATCCGCTTCTGGGGCGGTGACATGATGCTTGCCGCGGCGAAGGAGAGCGGGGTGCCGGCGGAGCTCGTCAGGCATTACCGCGAAGGAGCCGTGATGGGTTTCACGGAGGTCCTGGCGAAAGGGCTCAAGCTTCTGCGCAACATTGAATTCTGCAGGAAGGACATACAGGAGTGGAGGCCGGATGTCGTGATACTGATAGACTATCCGGGATTCAACATGAAGATCGCCCGCTTCTGCCACGAGGCCGGCATCAAAGTGTTCTACTATATCGCCCCCAAGACCTGGGCCTCGCGCGAGGGCCGCAACAGAAAGCTCAAGGCGTGGACCGACAGGCTGTTCATAGTCTTTCCGTTCGAGAAGAAGTATTTCGCTGACCGCGGGATTCCATTCATATATGAGGGCAACCCTCTGGTTGACGCGGTGGATTCCTACGGGTTCAGGCGTCCGGCGGAAGGCAGGTACATCGCGCTGCTCGCCGGTTCGCGCAAGGCGGAGATATCGCACACGATGCCTCTGTGCATGGAGCTCGCCGACAAACTCTCCGCGCTGCCTCGCTACCGGGACTACAAATTCCTCGTCGCCGGCGCTCCCGCGAGGAGCCGGGAGGACTATCTTCCGTACATCGGGGACCGGAAGAACGTGGAACTGCTGTTCGGCAGGACCTACGACATACTGAAATATGCAGACGCCGCCGTGGTGAATTCAGGTACCGCATCGCTGGAGGCCGCGCTGATCGGCACTCCGCAGGTTGTGTGCTGGAGCACTTCTCCGCTGACTTTCTTCATGGCGAAGCATGTGCTCAGGGTCGGTGACCATATAAAATATATCTCGCTGGGCAATCTCTGCATAGGCCGGCAGGCTTTCCGTGAGCTGATTCAGGATGACTTCAACATCGAGGAGCTGCTCTCGGAAATGCGCAGGCTCAACGAGGACGAGGCCTACCGCGCGCGCATGCTGGCCGACTATGAAGCCATACGCGAGTCTCTCGGAGGCGGCGGAGCCTCACGCAAGGTAGCCGCGGCGATGATCAGGGAACTGAAAAAATAGGATAATATGAATGCATTGATTACCGGGGCTTCGCGCGGAATCGGCAGGGTCATCGCGCTGGAGCTCGCCTCTTTGGGTTACAGCGTATCGCTTGTGGGCAGGGACAGGGAGTCTCTCGAAGCCGTCGCTGCCGAAGCGCGAGCGGCCGGCTCTCCTGCTGCCGTCGTCATACCCGCTGACCTGTGTGAAATCTCAAATTGTACGATGATCGTTGACAGGACTTTGGAAGCCCTCGGAGGACTGGATCTGCTGGTGAACTGCGCCGGGCTGTCGCTTGCCGGCAGCTTCACCGAGGCGACTCCGGAGCAGTGGGACAGGGTGTTCGCGGTCAACGCCCGCGCTCCGTTCTTCATCTGTCAGGCGGCCTTGCCCGCACTGCGCAGTTCGGAGAAGCCCATGGTGATCAACATCGCCTCGGTGGTCGGCTTCAAGGGTTATGCGAACCAGTCGGTCTATGCGTCTTCGAAGCACGCGCTGACCGGTTTCACCAAGGTGTTCGCCAAGGAGGTCCAGCCTTACGGCATAAGGGTTCATCTGATTTCGCCGGGCGGAGTGGCCACCGAGATGGTGAAGGAGATGAGGCCGGACATCAGTCCGGACGAGCTCATACAGCCGGAGGAGATTGCCGAGATCGTGCGTTTTCTCGTGACCCGAAAGGGGCGAGGGACCGTCGACCAGTTCTACATCCGCCGATATTCCGGGCTGGCGTTCGACTGAGAATCCGTTTTCAGAACGGCTTCTTGTTCAGCGCGTCGAAAAGTTCTCGCGTCCGGGCGGCGTCCTTCGTGTTGAAGAATATGTGCTTCCCTTCCTTGGTGACGATGTGCACGAAGGGAGGGAAGCCCGTATTGATGTGCAGGCGGCATGAGCCGATCTCCTTCATTCGGAAATGCCCGATCATCGTGTCGCCGAGCGCTATCCCGTTGGTGCGTATCGTGATTTTGGGCAGAGTGTCCAGCAGTTCGACTGTCTTTATTTCCTCCGTCGGAAGTGTCATGCCGTAGCTGCCCGATATGACGAGGCTGCCGTCTTGTATCTCTATCGTGTTGGGTCTGGACATCGACACGAGCATCACCACGATGCCCGCGAATATCAGCAGTATGCCTATGACAAGTCCTGCGTTCATGTTCTTCATCTGTTCCGGATTTGCTTGAACGGATTCGAATTTACATGATGTGACCGACAAATGCAAGCCGTCCGCATGTCTGTCGTTTCCGTGCGCTAATACTGCCTCGGGCCGAAGATGGCGGTGCCTATGCGGACTATGGTGGCGCCGTATTCGAGGGCCGTGCGCCAGTCATCGGACATGCCGATCGAAAGTTCGCGGAAACCGTCAAGCTCCGGGAAGAGGTCCCGGCAGTAGCCGAAGAAGGATGAGATGCGGGTGAAATCGGCGCGTATGTCCTCTTCGTCGTCGCTGTGGGATGCCATGCCCATGAGGCCGCAGAAGCGGACATTTCCGTACCTGGCGGCGTTGAAGAGAATGTCGAGCGCCTCCTCCTCGACGAAACCCTGCTTGGTCGCCTCCGCGCCTATGTGCATTTCCAGCAGGATGTTCACGGTCTTTCCTGCTGCTTTCCCCCATGTGTCTATGGCTTGCAGCAGATGCAGGCTGTCGACGGACTGCACGAGGGCTGCATAGGGGAGCACGAGCTTGAGCTTGTTGGTCTGCAGATGTCCTATGAAGTGCCACTCCAGCCTCTCGGCGAGTTCCGGGTGCGACTCCCTGATGGCGAGGACCTTCTTCTGGAATTCCTGCGGCCTGTTCTCGCCGAAGCGCAGCTGCCCTGCCTCCACGGCTTCGAGCATCGCCTCGACGGGGTGGAATTTGGAAACTGCCACCAGCTTGACGTCGGGTGGCAGTTCCTTATAGATATTCTCCAGGTTTTCCTTTATCATTTTCTTCCCTGTTTCCTGCGCTGCTCGCGGAGCTGCTGCTCCTGGATTCTCTGGGCCTCCTCGATACGCTGCTGCCATTTGCTCTTCGGCAGGGGCTTTCCTTCGCTGGCCCTGACTTTCTCGAGTATGGCCTCCTTGTCTATGCTCTTGCGTATGATTACGGTCTCGAGTATGGAGATCAGCTGCGACAGCAGGTAGTAGTAGCTGAGCGCGGCGGAGAGCTGGTTGCAGATGAAGAACATCATGATGGGCATCAGCCAGAGGCTCATGAAACGCATCGACGCGGCGCTGGGGTCATTTCCGCCGGGCTGCGAGGCGAGCGTGAACTTGGAGTATACCCACATGGTCACGGCCATCAGCAGGGCGAACAGGGACAGGTGGTCTCCGAGAATGGGGATGCGCGTCCCGTAGTCGATGATGGAGTCGTAGGCCGAGAGGTCGTCGCACCAGAGGAAAGGCTGCTGGCGGAGCTCGATTGACGCCGGGAAGAAGCGGAACATCGCCCAGAGTATGGGGAAGGTCAGCAGCATCGGCAGGCATCCTCCCATCGGACTGACTCCCGCCCTCCTGTAGAGATCCATCGTGGCCTGCTGCTTCTTGAGCTGCTCCTGCTGGTTGTCGAGATGAGGGTACTTGGCGTTGATCTTGTCGAGTTCCGGCCTCAGCGCGCTCATCTTGGCGGATGACGCGTAGGACTTGTAGGTGAACGGCAGCACGACCAGCTTGATCACTATGGTCATGAGCAGGATCACGAGTCCGAAGCTGTCGATGAACCTTCCGAAGAAGTTGAACATCGGAATGATCGCATACTTGGTGAACCAGCCTACGAGCCAGCCTCCGAGAGGGATGATCTTCTCGAAATTGTGGTCGTAGCTCTTGAGAGTCTGGAAGTGGTTGGGGCCGAGATAGAACTCGAAGGGGATGGAGGTGTCGCCCTGGGCGAGGTCGGCGCGCATCCTGGCGCTGCAGTCCATGAGGTTGTGGCTCGGGTCGCCTTCGGGGTAGAAGTCGATCGCGAGGTCTCCGGAAGTGAATTCCTCAGGGGCCCTCATGATCACGGAGAAGAACTGCTGCTGAAATGCGAACCAGCTCAGCCTGGAGTCGATGCGGCGTTCGCCGTCGCGGCCGTTGCCTATGAATTCCGGCTTCTTGTCGCCTTCATAGTAGTAGTTCAGCTTGGAATACTGCGACTCGTTCCTGTAGCCCTTCTCCATTCTCGGCACCGTGACATTGAAGTCGATGTCGAAGGAGCTCACGTTGCGCGGTATCACTCCGTCCATTCCGACGAAGGAGAGCAGGTTGTCCATACGGTAGCTGTCCTCGTGCAGGATGTATTTCTGCTCGATGTAGCCTCCGCCGGAGAACGGCAGCCTCATCGTGACGCTGCTGTCTGTCTTCTCCGCGAGCTGGAACGCGAAATTGTCGGTGCGTATGTATTCGCCTGCATAGACGCTTATGGCATAGTCCGCCTCGCCGGGCTTGAAAAGGTAGAGTTCTGTGCTGTCATAGTTGTAGTAGTCCTTGACTCTGACTGACCAGGGCTGGGCGCCCTTGGTGTTGAACTCCACCCGGAGTCTGCTGTTCTCTATCGCTACGATCTGCGCCTCGGCGTTGTAGGCGCTCTGAATCGCCGAGTCCTTGAATATCGCCGCTCCATTCTCCTTTACGGGGGCTTCCTCGGGAATATCGGGGATATCCCTGACTGGATTGTCGGCCAGCGCTATCGAGTCCGCCTGGGCCTGAAGTTCGGCATTCTTGCGTGCGCGTCCTGTTTCAAATACGGAAAATCCTACGAAAATCAGAATTATGAGGACGAATCCTATAATTGTGTTCTTGTCCATTTACTTGTTTTCTTCTTCTGCGTTTCTGATCTGTTCCTCCAGCTTCTTGAGTTCCGCCTTCGCCTCGTCGATCTTTGCCCGCATCTGCTTGATCAGCGGACTGTCGCTGCTTGATGCGGAGAAGAATCCGATGTTGTTCTCGTATGTCGTGATGTTCTGCTGCAGGGCGTTGTACTTGGCGATGAGGATGTCCTTGGGGCTGCGCTTCTGGGAGCTTCCCTGGCGGCCCGTCCTCTGGTGGCTGAACAGAGGGAACTTCTCCTGCATGGCCTCGCGGAATCCGGCGAGAATGTTGTCTTTCTCCTTGAAGGGAACATGGCCTATCGCCTGCCAGCGCTCGTTGAATTCGCGCATCATCTCGGCGTTCGCGGTCTCGTCGTCGCCGGGAACGTACGCCCTGATCTCCTCGATGAGCTTTCTCTTCGCCTTGAGGTTGCCGTAGAAGTCGTTTTCAGGGGAGGCGTTGGCGTCTCTTCTTGCGAAGAACTCGTCGCAGGCCGCGCGGAATCTCTTCCAGAGCTGCTCGGACTTCTTGCGGGGCACGGGGCCGATTTCCTTCCACTGCTTCTGGAGCGAGATGTACTGGTCGGTGGTCTTCTTCCATTCGGTGCTGTCCTTGAGGGCTTCGGCCTGCTCGATGAGGGCCTCCTTCTTCTCGAGGTTCTCGTTCATCGCGCCCTTGATGCCCGAATAGTATTCGCGCTTGCGGCCGAAGAACGCGTCGCAGGCCGCGCGGAAGCGGTCGTAGATCTTCTGGTTCTCCTTCTTGGTCGCGAAGCCTATCTTGCGCCATTCGGCCTGAATCTCCTCGATCTCCTTGGAGAATGCGTTCCATTCGGCGGAGCCCTTGACCTCGCGGGCGGCTATCTCCTCCACGCGTTCGCAGAGTCTCCTCTTCTTCTCGAGGTTTTCGACCTGCTGGCCCTTGAGCTCTTCGAAATGGGCCTGATAGCGCTTGTTGATCACTGCTGTCGCGGCCTTGAAGCGGTCCCAGATCTCCTCGCGCTTCTCCTTGGCCACGGGCCCGTACTCCTTCCACTGTTCGTGGAGCTTCTGGAGTTCGTGGAAGGCCTCCACGATGTTCTCGTTCTCGGCGAGTTTCTCGGCCGCCTCGCAGAGCGCCTCCTTGACTTCGAGGTTCTTCTTGAAGTCGAGGTCGCGAAGGTCGCGGCTTATCTTGACCATGTCGTAGAATTTCTCTACATAGAACTGGTATCTGTCGTTGATGTCCCTGAACGCCTGTGCGGGGACGGGGCCGGCCTCCCTCCAGCGGTTCTGTATCTCGCGGAACGCAGGGAACTGGGAACTCATGTCGTCCTGCCCCTCGACAAGCGTCTTGAGATCTTCGATGATTGCCTGCTTCTTGGCGAGATTCGCCTCCCTCTGCTCCTCCTGCTGCCTGTTGTATTCGGCACGCTCTTTCTTGTAGTCGGCGTACAGAGCCTTGAAATTCTGCTCCACAGCCTCGAACGGATTGTTGCGGCTGTCGTCGGACATCTCGGGATTCTCTCCCTTGAGCTTGGTCAGAAGCTTGTAGAAGGCCGATTTTATCGCTTCGGCTTCCTTGGAGCGCAACATGCTGTCTGCGCTGTCCTTGAGTTTGACGAACATGTCGGACAACTCGGCGAGAGACTTGTCTGCAAGTTCCTCTGCCTTGTCGGCGGCGTTCCCGACGGTCTCTTCCGTCTTGTCCCCAAGCTCGTCGAGCTTGTCCTTGACGGTCTCCACGGCATCGTCCACCTTCCCGGCAAGCGTTTCGAGCTTGTCGCCGGCGGCTTCCACGACATCGTTCACCTTTTCGGCGGCATCGGCAAGGACTTCTTGCATCTTCTCTGGAAAGTTGTTTTCGCTCATAATAGATTTCAATTGATTACAGACTACAAATATAAGAAACTGTTTTGAATTTTTCCGAAAATTCTTTTATGGATATTTCCGGGATGATTTTCGGCGGCCTGCAGGTGGCTATATGGAGGAAAAAGGGTATTTTTGCCGGGAATCAAAACACAAGAGACATGCGCATCGACATATTGAGCGTCGTGCCGGAGCTGCTCGAAAGTCCGCTGGGGCATTCGATAGTCGGCAGGGCGGTAAAGAAGGGACTCGTGGACATACGGGTGCACAACCTGCGGAAATACGGGACAGGGCCCCGCAAGAACGTGGACGACTACAGCTATGGAGGCGACGCCGGAATGGTCATGATGGTCGAGCCGGTGTTCCGCATGCTTGAGGAACTCCGCTCCGAGCGTGACTACGACGAGGTGATCTACATGTCGCCCGACGGTGAGAGGCTGACGCAGGCCGTCGCGAACGAACTTTCGCTGAAGGAGAACATAGTCATACTCTGCGGACATTACAAAGGAGTGGACGAGCGCATACGCGAGCATCTTGTGACGCGCGAGATTTCTGTGGGGGATTATGTTGTCAGCGGCGGGGAGATTCCCGCGGCCCTGCTTGCGGACGCCCTCGTGCGGCTGATCCCGGGGGCGCTCACGGACGAGACTTCCGCGCTGTCGGACTCCTTCCAGGACAATCTGCTTTCGCCTCCCGTGTACACCAGGCCCGCAGAATTCAACGGCTGGAAGGTTCCGGAGGTGCTGCTCAGCGGCAATCCTAAACTCATCCGCCAATGGCAGGACGAGCAGGCGTTGGAGCGCACCCGGGAGAGACGTCCGGAATTACTTAATAAATAATTTTAAAAACTCAATATTTTTCTTGAAGTTTTTTTGAAAAAGGTATTGCGAAAAAGAAAAATTGTGTATCTTTGCTTTCGGAAATGAAAACAACTCGACTCCGGATCTGTTCCGGAGGTTTCTAACCAACAATAATTAACCTTCTATAAGGTAA
>DVLC01000055.1 GCA_018715685.1 Candidatus Cryptobacteroides merdipullorum | reverse complement strand
TCCGCTCTTGTGTGGCTCGATTCGTCCGACATGTACAAGGACAGGGAATTCTTCGGTTTGATCAGGAAATTCCGTTCCGTCTATATAGACACTCCCCTTTCTCTGCAGAATGAGGAACAGATACAGTTCGCGATATCCCCCCAACCTTCATTCAACAAGAATTTCGAGCTTCTTGCCGCGGATGTGAGAAGCAGGATCGAGAGCGGATATAAGGTTTTCATATACGGAGACAAGACTGCGCAGCTCGAACGTATCAAGTCCATTCTGTCGCAGAACGGCGGTCTTATTCCAGAATTCGTTTCCGGAAAGACCGTCCATCAGGGATTCGTCGATTCCGAGGACAAGGTATGCTGCTATTCCGATCATGAGATATTCGACCGTTTCCAGAGAGTAAGCATACGACGTTCCGTCGAGAAGAGCGAGCAGCTGACTATAAATGACCTTAATTCCTTCAATATAGGAGACTATGTGGTCCATATAGATCACGGAGTAGGCATATTCGGAGGTCTGGTGAGGATGCGTGACGACAAGGGGCGGATGCACGAGGTCGTGAAGATTACCTACAAGGACGGCGACGTGGTGTTCGTATCCGTACACGCGCTTAACAAGATATCCCGTTTCCGCTCCAGGGACGGAGAGCCGCCGCGTATCAACAAGCTGGGGTCCAAGACGTGGAGCACGCTCAAGAGCAGTGCCAAGTCCAAGGTGAAGGACATAGCCAAGGAGCTGATTCAGCTGTACGCCAAGCGCAGGGCTTCGAAGGGTTTCGCTTTTTCCGGGGACACCTATCTCCAGGAGGAGCTCGAATCTTCATTCATGTATGAGGACACTCCGGACCAGGAAAGCGCGACCATCGCAGTTAAGAGGGATATGGAGGACGATTGTCCGATGGACAGGCTTGTCTGCGGCGACGTGGGCTTCGGAAAGACGGAAGTGGCTGTGAGAGCGGCGTTCAAGGCCGTGGCCGACAGCAAGCAGGTCGCGGTGCTTGTACCGACCACCATACTCGCTCTGCAGCATTACAACACTTTCAGGCAGAGGCTTCAGAATCTTCCCTGCAATGTTGACTACGTGAGCAGGCTGAGGACGGCCAAGGAACTGACACAGATAAAGCAGAGGCTCAAAAGCGGAGAGATAGACATACTGATAGGAACCCACAAGATATTGGGAAAGGACTTCGAATTCAAGGACCTCGGACTTCTGATAATAGACGAGGAGCAGAAATTCGGAGTTTCCGCGAAGGAGAAACTCAGGGAAATAAAGGCTTCGGTCGACACCCTGACTCTGACGGCCACTCCCATTCCCCGCACATTGCAGTTTTCTCTGCTCGGAGCCCGGGACCTGAGCATAATCAACACTCCCCCGCCCAACCGAATTCCGGTTCAGACGGAAATAATACTCTTCGACGAAAAGGAGATAAAGAGCATAATCAATTATGAACTCAACCGCGGAGGGCAGCTGTTCTTCCTTCACAACAGGGTCGAGGAGCTTGATTCCATATATGAAATACTCCACAGACTGGTGCCGGACATGAAGATATGCATGGCGCACGGGCAGATGGAGTCCCGCAGGCTTGAGAACGTGATGCTGGATTTCATGCGCGGAGACTATGACATGATGCTCTGCACCACTTTGATCGAAAACGGTCTGGATATTCCCAACGCCAACACCATTATCATAAACCAGGCGCAGAATTTCGGACTCAGCGACCTTCACCAGCTTCGCGGAAGGGTCGGGCGCTCCAACAAGAAGGCTTTCTGCTACCTGATAGTGCCTCCCCTGGCCAGCGTCACCGACGAGGCCAGAAGAAGACTCAAGGCGATAGAGGAATTCTCCGACCTCGGCAGCGGCTTCAACATAGCCATGCAGGATCTCGACATACGCGGAGCCGGAAATCTTCTCGGTGCGGAACAGAGCGGCTTCATCACCGAAATGGGTTTCGAGACATATCAGAAGATACTTTCGGAAGCCATGGAGGAACTCGGAGTGGAGACAGGACTGACACCGGGAAGAGAGAGAGGAAGCTATGTTACGGAGTGCACCGTGGAGACCGACCAGCCCGCCCTTATCCCCGATGACTATATAGACATAACGGCGGAGAAGATACGTATCTACAGGGCGATAGATTCCATGAACTCCGACAAGGAGACCGACAATTACGCGAAACGGCTCGCCGACAGGTTCGGGGCGCTTCCGGAAGAGCTGGACAATCTTTTCTATGTGGTCAAGATAAGGAACGCCGGCGCGGCCATCGGTTTCGAAAAGATAATTGTGAAGAACGGTCTGCTCATAGCCTTCTTCGTGTCGAATCCCATGTCACCCTACTACAAGTCGCGGACTTTCGCTTCCGTTATGGAGAAAATCGCGGCATCCCCCGGGAAAATAGAGCTTAAGCAGAATGAGAACAAACTCAAGATTCTGAGCCGGAACATATCATCCCTGAAGGAAGCGTACGGAATTTTGAGCGGATTGAAGTAAATATTTTATAACTTTGTAAGTTCGTAACTTTTGGTTGATGGCAAATCTTCTTGTTTTAACTGGAAACACTGCCCTGAAGGCGGCCTGGACAGACGGAGTGACTCTGGGAAAGACCTACCGTTATCAGGGCGAGAAGATGCTTGACTACCTGCTTTCCATCACCGAAAAGGAAAAGCCCGAAGTTCTTACATTGGCTTCCGTCTATGAGATTTCGGAGCATGACGAGGAAGTGCTCAAAAAAGAGTGCGGCCACCTGATCATACTTGACAGGGCGCATACAGGATATCTGCTCAAATATGACTTTCCCGAATATCTGTCGTACGACAGGGCTGCAGGCCTCATAGCGGCAAGGTTTCTTTTCAAGGACAAACCCTGCACAGTATTCGATTTCGGAACCACTCTTACCGTAGATTTCCTTGGTTCTTCCGGCCGTTACATGGGAGGAAACGTTTCCCCCGGATGCAGGACGAGATTCAAGGCTCTGAACCGCTATTCAAAGGCCCTTCCGCTTGTCGACACTCCTGAGAAAATACTTCCGGAGGGAAATTCGGTCGTGTCGTCCATAGAGACGGGAGTGGTTTTGGGCATAATGTTTGAAACGGAGGGCTACATTCGTCAGAAACCGGAGAATATAGTGATATTTACCGGCGGTGACGCCATTTATTTTGCCAAGAGGATGAAAAACTCCATCTTTGTAGTCTGTAATCTTGAACTGATGGGCCTTGCCCTGATAACTGACGATTATGTCAAGAAAAATATCGAGTAAGATTCTGATATTGCTGACGGTTCTGCTCGGAGGCACTTTTTCGGCCGGCGCCCAGGAGGCGTTCGGCGGATATTCTCCGTATTCGATTTTCGGAGTCGGCGACATGGCTGTGCAGGGAACGGCCTACAACAAGGCCATGGGCGGAGTAGGAATCGCCGGAAGGAATCACAGATACCTCAACATCATGAACCCCGCGGCCGTGACTGCCAGGGACTCCCTTTCTTTTATGGCGAGTTTCTCCATGAACGTCAACAACAAGATATTCCGGCAGGGCGGTGCCATTTCCGCCAACAATGTGGCGAATGTCAATGACGTCGTGATATCCTTCCCTATCCAGAGGGCTTCCGCCATGATGATAGGCATAGTGCCGTACAGCGACATGGGATTCCAGTTCGGCGGGCAGTATGACGATCCGAACATAGTAGGAAACGCGGGCGACGTATCTTATTCCGCTTCCGGTATCGGAAGCATGTACAAGCTTTTCGCAGCTGCCGGAGTGACTTTTCTCAAGAGAATCTCCATAGGAGCGGAACTTGACTATTATTTCGGCAATCTTTCAAAGTCTTTCACCACCAATTTCTCAGACGGCTCCTATAGCTCCATATCCAATACCAATATTCTCCAGCTCAACGGAATCGGCGGCAAGTTCGGTCTTCAGTACGAACAGCCGGTAGGAGAGAATCTGAAGATGACTGTCGGTGCGACCTACTCCACGGGGTCCGAACTGAAGGGATATTATGAGAGAGGCAGTTTCTCCGTAGGTTCAGCCACCACCGACACACTTTCCCACAGAATAGACACCATGGGGCTCACGAAGCATGCCAGTCTGGCCGGAGAGATAGGTGTCGGAATATCTCTGAAGAAGGAGAACAAATGGATGGTGGAGTTCAACTACACGAGGTCTGACTGGAGAGATTCCGGCGTGGAGGGAATCAGCGGATACAATCTTTCGTCTATACCTTTTTCCACCACCGTTTCCGAGGCTTACCGCGCCGGTTTCGAATACATACCCAACATTTCGGACATCAGGTACTACATGAACCGCGTAGCCTACAGGGTCGGAGCCTATTACAGGAAGGATTACTATAAATTGAGCGGCCACGACATAGCGTCGATGGGAATCACTCTCGGCGCCACTTTCCCCGTTTTCAGAATGTATAACGGTCTGTCGGTAGGAGTCGAATTCGGGCAGCGGGCGTCGCTCAGCGGAAATCTTACACGCGAAAGATACATCAATTTTTCAGTAGGAATTAATATATTTGACATCTGGTTCCAGAAGCCACAGTATGAATAATCAATAACCATTGTTTGATATGAAGAAATTAACCTTAGCAATTGTAACACTCGCAGCCGCGATGATCGGCAGTTCGGATGTCTTCGCCCAGGGCAAGTGGGGTCCTGACAGCGCGGAATGCATCAAGTACCTCTCCTACTACAAGGAGTATTACAAGCAGAAGGCATATGACGAGGCCACTCCCAACTGGAGGAAGGCCTATGAGCTCTGCCCTGCCACCGCAAGCCAGAACATGCTTATCGAAGGCGCCACTCTGGTGCGCAAGCTCATCGTGAAGAACCAGAACGATCCCGCCTACAGGGACGCTCTCGTGGACACGCTCCTGACCCTGCACGACACCCGTGCGCAGTACTATCCCAAGTATGCCGTCACCGCTCTCAACAACAAGGGTATCGATATCGCGAACTATGTCAAGAACGACTATCAGAAGCAGTTTGACGGATTCGAGGGCATCATCGCCAACAACAAGGAGAATACCAGGCCCAATCTCCTTCTTTTCGATCTTCAGGCAGCCATCAACCTCTATCAGCAGGGTTCAATCGACGCCGAGACCGTGATCATGGCATATCAGAGGAACAACGACCTTCTGGAAAGCATGCCTTCCGAGAACGAAGCCGAGAAGGAGCAGATTGAGAACATCAAGACCGACATGGGAAGCCTCTTCGCAGGAAGCAAGGTTGCAAGCTGCGACAACCTCATCGAGCTCTTCACTCCGAGATTCGAGGCTGATCCGAGCAATCTTGAACTTGCGACCAGCATCGTGTCAACGATGACCCTTACCGAGGGATGTACTGACAACGACCTCTATCTGAATGCGGTCACCACCATGAACAATCTCGATCCTTCAGCCAATTCGGCATACTACCTCTTCAAGCTCCACGGCAACAGGGGCAATATCGACGAGGCTATCCGCTACATGGAGACAGCTATCGCCGCCGAGGATTCAGATGCTGCAACTGACGCCGAGTGGGAGTATGAACTCGCTGTGTTCTGCTATAAGAACGGCCAGAACGCCCGTGCTTTCGAGGCTGCGAACATCGTTGCGGAGACTTCTGAGGAACTCAAGGGCAAGGCTTACTTCCTTATCGGCAACATCTGGGGTTCATCAGTATGCGGAGGCGACGAGATTTCCAAGCGCGCTCCCTACTGGGTTGCATGCGACTACATGGCAAGAGCGAAGCAGGCTGATCCTTCTCTCGCCGAAGAAGCCAACAGGTACATCGGACAGTACAGCGTATACTTCCCCGAGGCTGCCGAGGCGTTCATGTATGACCTTACCGACGGACAGTCCTATACGGTCATCTGCAACGGCATGAGGGCTACCACCACCGTACGCACCACCAAGTAGATTTTGAACAGGGTTCATGATATTCTGCGAATACTGGCAGTCACGTCCGTGATTGCCAGTATTCTGCTTTCTTGCGACAAGGGCATAGGAGAGGCCGAGAAGCTGGATCTCTCCGAAACTCCCATGCAGAGAATCAACGACATGTTCGCCGTCCAGACAAAGAACGGGAAAATTGAAATGAGGCTTGAGGCCCCTGTAATGGAGCATTACGACGATGAGGACGAAAGCCGCGACCTTTTCCCGGAAGGCATATCGGTGTTCGCCTACACCGATGAGGGACTGCTGGAATCGGTGATTGTAGCCGACAACGCCCGTCATGTCACACCGAAGAGTTCGGGAGACGAGGATGAGATATGGGAGGCCTACGGAGACGTGATTCTTCACAATGTGATCAAGCAGGAGACAATGGAGACTGACACTCTCTACTGGGATCAGACCAAGAGGGAGGTGTATACGGACTGTTACGTGAAGATGTATTCCCCTGACGGGTTCACGCAGGGGTACGGGATGCGTTCCGACGACCACATGCGCAACGCGAGACTTTACAATCCTTTCGACAGTTATGTAGTGACGGTTCAGGACACTACTGCGGTAATCATTGATTCTGTGAATTTTATTGGGCCGTTTCCGAAAAAATAATTAAATTCGCAGTCTTGTTTGAAATCTTAAAAATTTTAAAATAATATGGCGTTACTTGAGAAAATACGCGTTAAGTTCGGCATCGTGATTTCCATAATAATCGCGCTTGCCCTTCTTTCGTTCATCATCGACCCCGGAACCCTGGAGTCCGCCCTCAACTCGATGTCGTCGAAATATGATGTCGGAAAGATTGACGGAAAGAGGATTTCATACAACGAGTTCCAGTCGGAAGTGGACAAATACACGACCATCAACGAACTTATGACAGGTTCTTCGGCTCAGAGCGAGCAGATGCAGGAGCAGATCAGAAATGCCGCGTGGCAGGAGCTGGTCGACAAATACATGTTTGTCGACAACGCCAGGGCCGCTGGCATCAATGTGGGGGAGGCCGAGCTGGTTGACCTTGTCTCTGGCGAGACGCTTTCTCCCGTAATGGCCCAGAATCCGGTGTTCCTGGACGAGTCCGGCAATTTTTCACTTGACATGCTCAATGAATTCATCGCGAATGTCAATCAGGATCAGACCGGCCGTCTGCGCGTGTACTGGAACTACCTGCAGAACAGCATCAACACCCAGCAGTATTATCTGAAATACAACGCTCTGTTCAATGCGAGCAACTACGAGAACGCTCTCCAGCTTTCCGACGATCTGATGTTCAACAACACCACGGCAGATGTGGACTACTGCCTCGTGATGTATCCCATCGGACGCGACAGCACCGTCACCGTGAGCCAGTCGGAGATCAAGAACTACTACGACAGCCACAAGAACTTCTTCAGACAGCGCGCCAACCGCGAGATCGAGTATGTGGTGTTCGAGGTTGTTCCTTCTGACGAAGATATCCTCGCGACCAGCAATGAAATGAATGCGGCTTACGAGGAGTTCAAGACTACCGAAAACATGAGGGCGTTCCTGCTCAGGAATTCCGACGAGCCTCTTTCCGAGTACTGGTACAAGGACGGAGACCTCAACACCGTGAGCAGTGAAATCAACAAGTATATCTTCGATGACGATGAGGAGCTGACTCCGGTCGTAAGGACGGGTGACACCTTCATCGCGGCGCGCGAGCTCGACAGCAAGATGCTTCCCGACTCCGTGTTCGTGAAGCATATCCTGCTCCAGGGCGATGGCGCCGAGCATCTTGCAGACAGCCTCGTGGGAGTTCTCAACAGGGGAGGCAACTTCTCCAATCTTGCAGCCCAGTATTCCGCCGATCAGTCAAGTGCGGCTGACGGAGAACTCGGAAGCATAGGCTGGATGACCCAGACCTACATGATTCCCGGCTTCGAATCAGTGATAGAGGCGCGTGAGGACCGTCCTTTCGTGCTCGACACCCAGTACGGCACGCATGTCGTGCTCGTGACCGACAGGACAAAGCCCGTGCTCAAGAAGCAGGTGGCTCTGCTTGAGAAGACGGCCATTGCAGGACGCGACACCTTCAACGAGTATTATTCACAGGCCAACACCTTCGCTACGCTTGCCGACGGAACCTACGAGGGATACAGAAGGGCCGTGGATTCAGTGAAGGTATACTCTCATCCCATGACCATCACAGAGGCCACTTCCAGCTACGGGGCAATCGACAATGCCAAGGAGGTTACCAGATGGGCTTTCGACAACAAGGCCGGCAAGGCGTCTGAAATCATAACCGTAAACAACAATTATTTCTTCATCGCCACTGTCAAGAAGGTCAACAAGGAAGGTTACACGCCTCTTGAGGATGTATCTTCAGTAATCAATCAGAGGCTGTATGCCGAGAAGATCCAGGACAAGGTTCTCTCGGATGTAAAGGCCAAGCTTGAAGGAATCACCACGCTTGCTGACGCCGCCAAGGTTCTCGATGTCGAGGTAGACCATAGCGAGGCTCTTTCTCTCGCTGCGACCAATGTGGATCCGGCTCTCGTAGGTGCGGCTTCAGTCGCTCCTGAAGGAACGCTCTACGGTCCCGTTCCCGGAGGCATGGGAGTATATGTGGTGAATGTCACCAACAAGGAGACTGGCAGCTTCTATACAGAGGACGATGCAAGGAATCTCGCTTCCCAGAAGGCGCAGTACATGGCTCAGCTGATTCTTTCAGTTATGTCCGACTACGACGGAGTGGTGGACAACAGGGCCAGGTTCTTCTAGAATCAGAGCAGATTCAATGAACGATGCCGGAGATTTGAAATCTTCCGGCATCGTTGTTTTTATATGTCTTTGTTTCAGTTGAGAGTACTGTCCGTTACTTGTCGAGAATGGCCGTTATTGCCACGTAGCTGCCTCTGTCGCAGCCTTCGGATGGTTCTTCGACCGAGGAGTCGGAATGGAGCGGCATGCGCGTCAGAGTCTGCATGAAACGGAAATCCGAGTATCCGGCCCTTTCGAGGCATTCCACTTTCTCCGCTGTCGTCCTCCAGTTCGCCATGGCCACGAATTCGATGGGGTAGGGGTTGGGAGGGCAGACTCCCCGGAGCATGGGATGGTCCCACGTCCCAAGAGTCTTGGCGAGGTTGTAGAGCAGTGCGTAGGAACTTTCCTTGGGTATGTCGATCACTATTGCCTTTCCTCCTTTCCTGAGGAATCTCGCGGTGTTGTCGAAGGCCTTCTGGAGATTGTTGATATAGCAGGGGCATCCGTTGAACAGAAGGGTGTCGTATTGTCCGTCAAGTTCGTGCGCATCCACTTCCTCCGCTGTCCCTATGGTCACTTCCATACCCCTTTTCCCGGCTATTTCGGCCATGCTCCGCGACGGTTCGATGCCGTCGGTCACGCTGATGTTCCAGCGTTTCTTCATTATCATCTCGAAAAGTCCGCTTCCGCATCCTATTGACAGGACCCGGCCGGCATTTTCAAGGGTCTTCGCCACCAGTGCCGCTTCCGTTTCGAGAACATTCTCGTTCTTGATGAACCAGGCGTCGTATTCGGAGGCGTACTTGTCGTATGCTTCGTATCCCATGGTTATTTTCTTCTAAACATTGAAAAGGAAGTGCATGATGTCACCGTCCTGCACCACATAGTCCTTGCCCTCGATTCCCATCTTTCCGGCGGCGCGCACCGCAGCTTCAGTCCTGTATTTGACGAAGTCGTCATATTTGATTACCTCCGCGCGGATGAAACCTTTCTCGAAGTCGGAATGTATGACTCCTGCGGCCTTCGGGGCCTTGTCTCCGACATGTATCGTCCAAGCCCTGCACTCGTCTGCTCCGGCCGTGAAGAAGGTCTGGAGACCGAGCAGATGATATGCGCCCTGGATCAGTCTCACTGCGCCTGACTCCTCAAGACCCATTTCCTCGAGGAAGGCCTTCCGGTCTTCGTAGTCCTCGAGTTCGGCGATTTCGGCTTCGGTGCGTGCGGAGATCACGAGTATTTCGGCGTTCTCATCGGCGACCGCCTTGCGCACGGCTTCCACATACTCGTTGCCTGAAGCCGCCGAGGCGTCATCGACATTGCAGACATACATGACCGGCTTGTTCGTGAGCAGGAACAGGTCTCTGGCCATCGCGGCCTCCTCCTCGTTCGCAGGCTCCACGGTACGACAGGACTTGCCCTGTTCGAGTGCGGCCTTGTAGCGTGTCAGCAGGTCTGCGAGCTTCCTGGCTTCCTTGTCTCCGGCCTTTCCGGCCTTGTCGGCCTTCGCCAGCCTTGTCTCGACGGTCTCCAGATCCTTTATCTGAAGTTCGAGATCCACGACCTCCTTGTCCCTGACGGGATCCACGGAGCCGTCGACATGCACTACGTTCTCGTCGTCGAAGCAGCGGAGCACGTGCAGTATGGCGTCGCATTCGCGGATGTTGGCGAGGAACTGGTTGCCGAGCCCTTCACCATGGCTCGCGCCCTTTACGAGACCGGCTATGTCTACTATGTCCACGGTGGCAGGAATCGTGCGCTGGGGCTTGCATATTTCCGACAAGGTGTCCAGCCTGCGGTCGGGCACGTTGGTCGATCCGAGGTTGGGCTCTATGGTGCAGAAAGGGAAATTGGCGCTCTGGGCCTTGCCTGAGCTTATGCAGTTGAAAAGTGTGGACTTGCCTACGTTGGGCAATCCTACTATTCCGCATTTGAGTGACATTGCAAATGGATTTAGGACGGCAAATTTACTCAAAATTCGCTATATTCACGACCATGAAACTGACTATGATCAAACTTCTCGCCCTGCTGCTTCCCGCGGCTGCGGCTTACGGCCAGGATTCTCTGCTGGCCGTGTTCTGGAATCTGGAGAATTTCTTCGACTACCGTTCCGAGGCGGCGCAGGAATACTGGACGCGCGGCCGCTTCTACTCCAAGTGCGACGCCGTCGCGAAGACACTGATGCTGGTCGCCGACCGTCATGGCAGACTTCCGGACATCGTGGGTTTCGCGGAAATCGAGAATGCTTTCGTTCTGCGCAGCATCGTGTCGTCAACTCTTCTCAGGAAGGCTGGATACGGAATTGTCCATTATGACTCTCCTGACCATCGTGGAATCGACTGCGGACTGCTCTACAGGAGACAGTCGTTGGAACTGACAGGCAGCAGTCCCATACATGTCCATGACAGCAGCGGGACCGTGATGGCCACGCGGGACATTCTGCTTGCCGAATTCGACGGACTCGCGGTGCTGGTCAACCATCATCCTTCGAAGATAGGAGGAAAAGCCGACAGGCGCGAGGCCGCCATGCGCAGAATGCTCGAAACGGCCGATTCCCTGCTTTCCGCCGGCCACGAGCGGATTCTGGCGATAGGAGACTTCAACGACGAATTGTGGCCTCCGGACGGAGCCGGAACCCTGAAATATAACGGCCGCTGGGAGAAAATCGACGGCTTTTTCAGTTTCGGGGACTTCGAGATCCGTGAGGAAGTGTTCGTCCATCCTCTGCTGCTGACCGAGGACAAGGCTTTCGGAGGGATGAAGCCCCGGCGCTGCTTCGTCGGCCCTCGCTACGAGGGAGGAGTCAGCGACCATCTGCCGATAATTCTTGAAATTCTCCTCTGAGCGTGTTTGATAAGAGGCGGCAATTTGGTAATTTTGTGAGAATGTGTTTAATAACCGCATAATCATGAACATGACAGACAAGATCCACGCTAAGTTCTCCGAACTCTATGGAGAGGGAGGAACTTTCTACGCCGCCTCAGGGCGAATCAATCTGATAGGGGAGCACACCGACTACAACGGCGGATATGTGTTCCCGGGTGCCATCGACAAGGGGATAAGCGCCGAAATCAGGCTTAACGGACTCGACAAGGTAAGGGTGTATTCACTCGACTATGACGAGGCGGCAAGTTTCGGACTCAACGAGGAGGACAAGCCGGAGCAGGCCTGGGCCAGATATATCTTCGGAGTATGCCGCGAGACTCTCAAGAGAGGGGGCAAGGTGGCCGGATTCGATGCCGTATTCGCCGGTGACGTGCCTCTCGGAGCCGGACTTTCATCTTCGGCGGCGCTCGAAAGCTGCTTCGCCTTTGCGATCAACGACCTCATGGGCAACGGAATCGACAAGTTCGAGCTTGCCCGCATAGGCCAGTCTACCGAACATAACTACTGCGGGGTCAACTGCGGCATCATGGACCAGTTCGCGTCCTGCTTCGGCAGGAAGGGGAGCCTGATGCTGCTGAACTGCAAGACTCTCGAGCATAAATACTATCCTTTCAATCCCGAGGGATACAAGCTGGTGCTTCTGGATTCCTGCGTGAAGCACGAGCTTGCTTCCTCCGCATACAACGACAGACGCCGCTCCTGCGAGAACGCCGCTGCGGCTATCAGGAAGAGACATCCCGAGGTCGAGTTCCTCAGCGATGCCAAGAGGCTTTGGCTCGAGGAGGTCAGGGAGGAGATTCCCGAAGAGGATTTCCTGCGGGCAGAATACGTGATCGGCGAAGTGCAGAGAGTTCTCGATGTCTGCGACGCCCTCGAAAGGGGTGACTACGAGACCGTCGGAGAGATGATGTATCAGACGCATTTCGGCCTGAGCCGTCTCTATGAAGTCAGCTGCGAGGAACTGGATTTCCTGAACCGGCTCGCGCGCAAGATGGATGTCACCGGTTCGCGCGTCATGGGAGGAGGCTTCGGAGGCTGCACCATCAACCTCGTGAAGGACGAACTCTACGAACCTTTCGTCAAGGCCGCGAAGGAGCAGTTTGCCGCCAGATTCAGCCACGAGCCCAAGGTCTACGACGTGGTGATTTCCGACGGAGCGAGGAAGCTGGAATAACGGCGGCTGCCGTATTTCCGCTTGCTACGGTCAGGCGAAGAACCTTGAAATCCAGTCCGGGCCGACCGCCACGAGTCCCCGGGCTGCCTTTCGTTATTTTTTTTTGAAAGAGAGCGTCTTACCAAATGATACAGGAAGCATGAGAACTTTCAGATACACATCATGTTTGTCGGGCATTATGCTTTTTTGCCTCTTGGTATCATCCTGTTCGGTGAAGAACAGAGTCCGGTATGAATTACCTGAATTCATCAGTGAATCCGAGGGGGTGTTTGAGGTTCTGACGGACACTCTTTATGGCTTCAGCGCCATATCGGATATTGCTGTTTATGAAGATAAGGTGATAGTGTCAGCCGTTAATCTTGAATCGGGCAAGTGTATACATGTGTTCGACAAGAACACCGGGAACTTGCTTGTGAGCACCCTGAACAGCGGACGCGGACCAAAAGAACTGCTGTATTCCCTTAATTGTAATTTTAATCAGAATAGGGGCATTATGACTTTTTATGATGCTCTTGTCGCCAAGAAATTATGGTTTCAGGTAGACTCTCTGCTCAATGATGGTCTTTCTGCCGTGAATGAACAACCGTTCATTGCTCCCAAATGGAACAGACATATAGTCGATTTGGAGGATGCGACTTTATATATGGGCAGCGAAAGCTATCTTTACAGGGATACGTCCAAAGTGAACAGGATGGAATTATGTGATGGTTCCGGAAATGTTCTCTCCTCTTGGAATGAATTTCCTGTAATCGATGATGACAGAAAAAGATTCAACATGTATTATCAGGACCGCATCGCGGTATCTCCGGATGAAACTCATCTGGCTGTAGCAACGACACTTGGAGGAATTCTTGAGATATTCTCGCTTAAGGACAATATTATAAGAAACGTCACCACAGAATATTTCATCGAGCCGGATTTTGCTGTAAATGAGAATGGAGGCTACTCTTTCAATGATAACACGGTGGATTCCTTCAACGACATATACGCTACTGATAATCGGATTTATGCTGTATTCGGAGTTGGTGTAAGACTGAAGGGAAATTTTGCGAAACCGCTTGACGAGCAGGAACTTATCTATACCGATATTGCCGTGTTTGACTGGGAAGGTACTCCTGAGAGATTGATACATACTGATTATCGGATAGAAAAACTGTGTCTGGACGAAGATGCGGACATGTTATATGCCATCGTCAACGATATCGAAGGCAATGCCTGGCTTGGCAGAATCAAACTATGACAAAGCCTTTTTTTGCGGAATCTTTGAGAACGGTTCAGGCGAAGAACCTTGAAAGCCAGTCCGGGTCGACAGCCACGAGTCCCCGGGCTGCCTTTTTCATTTCGGGGTTGCGGTTCACGATGCCGGCGCAGTCCTCGTAGACCTTGAAGCCGGTCTCCACCATCTGCATCTGGCCGTCCTCCGGATAGGTGAATGTCATTTCGGAGTCAGCTCCGTCGATCTTGAAGAACTTGAGCTGCACGACCTTGCCGAGTTCATGCTTCGTCACATACTTGCACATCTCGATGACCACGTCGTCGAGGCCGGCGTCGAAGATATTGATTTTCTCCACGAGTTCTCCGACACTGTGTACAAGGCGTCCCGTGTAGCCGTCGGGAAGATTTTCGGAACGGAGCGGTGTCTGCGTCAGCAGGATCATCAGCTTCCCGTCAGGGTCATGGTAGAGAAAAGGCAGGTTGAGCAGGTTCACGCAGCCGCAGTCCGGGCAGGTCCAGAGGAACATCTCCCCGCTCCTGACCTTTTCCTTTAGCTCGGGGTTCGCTGAAACATTGACACTGCCAGTGTATTCCACTTCGTGCGGTTTCCCGCAGCCGCGGCAGATTACTTTTTCCTTTTGTCCACCCATACCCATATTTTATATACGCAGAAGCCCCAGACGAGGAATATCGCGAGATACAGCAGATAGGGGAGCGTGGTCTTGAACGCGTCCCATGCCAGATATTTCTCGAACTCGGGGATGTCGGCATAGTAATAGGCCCCTGCCCCGAAATCCAGTTCCTCCTGGAGTCCGAGGCCGTTGGCCATGATGTAGATCACGGCCACGAGGGCTATCGCACACACTATGATGCTCGACAGCGCCCAGCCGGAAATATGTTTCTTCTTTTTAGTCAAGGGTGGGGACAGGGAAAAGCACGCCTGAAAGCAGCAGCCATACCATAGCCATCGTGAGGACTATATTGAACAGCTGGCCCACGATATACAGCCATACGACCTTGCCGCCGTGAAGCTGGCTGATTATCTCCTTGAAATTTGTGTCGAGTCCTATGCTCACGAAGGCGAGCACGAACGCCCAGTTCTTGTACTGGTCGAGAACCTTGTTGATGACTGACACCTGGTCGGCTCCGGCGAGAGGCTGGATTATGAACGACGCGATCAGCGAAGCGGCGAAGAATCCGAGGATGAACTTCGGGAAACGCCTCCAGATCTCGATGGCACCGACTTTCTCCACCGAACCTGACTCCGAAGGCTCAACGCGGGTGGCGAAGAACAGCGACACGAAGAAGGCTACGAAGCCGATGAGTATGTTCTGGATGGACTTCACGAGCACCGCCGCGGTCTGCGCTTCCTCTCCAAGTGCGGTTCCTGCGACGACCACAGCCCCAGTGCTGTCGACGGTACCGCCGATCAGCGCTCCACCCATGATAGGAGACATGCCCACGGCCTCGATGATCGGAGGCATCGCGACCATCATTATCACGGTGAAGATTATCGAGATGGACACTGCCACAGTGAGGTCGGTCTTCTTGCACTTGGCAGCCGCTCCCGTGGCTATGGCCGCTGAAGTTCCGCATACGCTGGTCGCGGACGCAAGAGTGATCACAAGAGGCTTGTTCTTGATCTTGAGCACCTTGGTGCCGAACCACCACATGAAGATTATGCACAAGGGGCAGACTATCCATGAGATTCCCAGGCCATAGAGTCCGAACTTGGCGATGTTCGAGAACAGCACGGAGAAGCCCATCACCACGAGTCCCGCCTTGATGTAGAACTCGGTCTTGACCGCCGGCTTGAGCCATTTGGGGACGCCCACGGTGTTGGACACCAGCAGTCCCACGATAAGGGCCCAGAAAGCCCATTCGAGATAGCGGTTGAGCGTGAATTCGGCGCTGATCAGCCTGACGATGACGCCGAGCACGAACACTCCGGTGAATGCGGGGAAGTATTTTTTCGCCTTTTCTCCGAGCAGTCTGGCTCCTGCGGTGAAAAGTATTCCGAGAACGGCGAAGGTGAGCAGCAGTTTCGTCCAGAATGACGGCGAACTCATCTGAACTCCGAGAGGGGTCACATTGGTCGCGGCAGCTTCGCCCCAGCCCCAGGTCTTGAAGTTGAACGCCGAGAAGTCAAAAGCCCCGGTAAGTACTGACATGCATCCTAATGCTATTATAATGAAGCCGATCCATACGGCGAGCCAGTCCTCTGTCCTCCAGAGCTGCGCCCAGGAATTATTCTTTTTCTCCATCTTTCCGATGTGTGGGTTTACGGTTTTAAACTTGACAAATATACGAAAATTCAGTAAATTGCTACGATTTCGCACTATTTGGAAATGGAGAAGACCTGGAGATGGTTCGGCCCTTCCGACCCCATAAAACTCAATGAATTACGTCAGATAGGCGTTGAGGGTATAGTGACGTCGCTCTATGATATCCCTGCCGGAGAGCTCTGGCCGGAGGATCGCGTAGGGCGGCTCCGCGGGATGATCGAGGATTCCGGTCTTCGCTGGTCCGTGGTGGAAAGCCTGCCCGTCGCCGAGACGATAAAGTATGGCGGAGCGGACAGGGACAAGGTCATAGACCGCTACCGCGGGAGCCTTGCGGCGCTCGGCCGCCAGGGAATCAGGACGGTGTGCTACAATTTCATGCCCGTTATCGACTGGGTGCGCACCGACCTCCGCCACGCTCTGCCGGACGGAAGCACGACTCTGTATTTCGACTATGCGAAGCTGGCGTATTTCGACATACGCATACTTGAGCGAGAGGGAGCCGAAAAAGACTATCCCGACACCGTGCTGGAGCGTATGGAGAAGTTCGCCGCGACGGCGACTCGGGCCGACAGGAGGGAGCTCGTGGACACCATAATCGTGAAGACCCAGGGTTTCATCTGCGGTAACATCTCCGACGGCGAGGCGGCCCCGGTGCGGCGTTTCAAGGCGATGATGGAACCATACCGCGGAGTCGGAAAGGAGAGTCTGCTCGCCAATCTCAAGTATTTCCTCGACGCCGTGCTGCCGGTCTGCCGTGAGTATGACATCAATATGTGCATACATCCGGACGATCCGCCCATGCAGGTGTTCGGCCTGCCGAGAATAGCCGGGAGCGCCGGCGACATCAGGAAAATTCTCGCCGCGGCCGACGATTTCCATAACGGTCTGACTTTCTGCGCAGGTTCGCTTTCGGCCGGTGCGCATAACGATGTGGAGGCGATGGCGCGGGAGTTCGCCCCTCGCACGCATTTCGTGCATCTGAGAAGCTGCAATCTGCTTCCGGGCGGCGATTTCATCGAGGCTCCGCATACTTCGGGACGCGTGAATCTTCCGGAGCTGATACGCATATTCGAACGGCAGGGAAGGAACCTTCCGATGCGTGTCGACCACGGCCGCGAAATGCTCGGCGATGCCGACAAAGGATACAATCCCGGATACAGCTTCCACGGGCGCATGCTCGCGTTCGCGCAGGTGGAGGGCATGATGGCGGCGCTTGAGTCAGAATGACTATCAATAAGACGACTATATGAATGAACAGTATTCCATAGCCGGCAAGGTCGCCGTGATCAGCGGTGCCGCCGGAGTGCTTGGCGGTTCGCTTGCACGCCATTTCGCCGCTCAGGGAGCCGTTGTGGCGGCGCTTGTGCACAGAGAGGAGCAGATTCCGGAAGTGCTTGAGGCGTTGAATTCCGCCGGAGAGGCGGAGCATTGCGCATATGCATGCAATGTCCTCGATACGGCGTCTCTCACCCGGGTTGCAGAGGACATAGTCCGGAGATATCAGCATGTGGACATCCTGATCAATGTGGCGGGCGGCAATGTCGCCGGAGCGAACGTGATGCCGGACCGGAATTTCTGGGACATGCGGCTCGAAGACTGGGACAAGGTGCTGGCGCTCAATCTCAACGGCACAGTGTATCCCTGCCATGTGTTCACGAGGATATTTGCTTCCCAGGGTTATGGTTGCATATTGAATATTTCATCCATGGCCGCGTACGACGCTCTTACGCGGGTTGCCGGCTACGGGGCTGCCAAGGAAGGCGTGTCCAACTTCACCCGCTGGCTCGCCGCAGAGATGGCGATAAAATACGGGGAGAAGATACGCGTGAACGCCCTTGCTCCCGGATTCTTCATCGGAAAGCAGAACCGCGCCGCCCTGCTCAACGAGGACGGCTCGCTGACGGAACGCTCGAACAAAGTGATAGCCAAGACTCCGATGCGCCGTTTCGGCGATATCGACGAACTCAACGGGGCGGCCCAGTTCCTCTGCAGCGACGCGGCCTCCTTCATCACCGGCGTGATTCTTCCGGTCGACGGCGGTTTCAGCTCGTTCAGCGGAGTGTAATCATAAATCCACGCTGAAAACCAGCTCCACGCTGTGGCGGGAGTGCTCGTAGCCGAGGGACTGCAGGGTGTCGAAGAGGCTGCCGCTCTTGTAGTTATATGAGATACCTATCCGGGTGTCGTATGGCAGCCAGATCAGGTTTCCGAGACGGACGCTGAAATCGGCGCCGACGCTGTAGAGGCTTGAGGTGGGGATTCTGTTGGAATCGTCCGCAGCCGGTATCCAGTTTCCAGCCAGACTCAGGTCTCCGTGCAGGGTCAGCTCGAAATTCTTCACATACGCCACCGGTCCGAGTCCGTCCCAGTCCACGGGCAGCACGGGCATCGCGTAGTCGGCGCTCAGCTTCATCTTGTCGGGGAAGGCGGAGAGCAGGGTGCTGACGCCGGTGTCGAAGCCGCGTGGAGCGCTGACCATGTAGGCTTCGCAGCAGGGACCGGTGTCGAAGCGGCGCTCATACATAGCCGTGAGCCTGATTCCGTGGGTCTGCCATACACCGGGAAGATAGCCGTAGAGATATGAGTAGAAATTCGGGCAGAACAGCCGCAGCAGTTCAGGTCTTCCGTTGATTCCCGCTTCGGCGCCTATGCCCCAGCGAGGGTATATGCGGGATTCCGGCGTGGATTCCATTATGTATCCGCGCACTCTTGCGACTGCCCTGCTCATATATCTGACGGAACCGTCGGAGGTGAAATAATGGTCGTTGGTGGCCGCGACGCTGATTTCCGGGATGATTCCGCTGTTCCAGCCGCCGCGGGAGAAACCGAGAGGCACATAGACATTGATTCCGGCGTTCAGCAGCGGAAGAGCGGATGCTGAGTATCCGAGACCAGCATTTCCCTCGTCGTCCGTGAATTCGCGCCAGCTCAGCGCCGCTCTGTCGTTGAAATCCACATGAGCCTCGATCACCGGGTACCATCCCGACCAGCGCAGGTTCAGATGTCCGCTGTGCCTCCATCCGGAAAGACTTTCGTATCCTGCCTTGTAGGCGACAGAGCCCCAGAAATCGCCGAGATCGTTCTGGAAGAAAGCTGTCGCTCCGAGGAAGGCGGCGCTGTAGACGGAGGACATGCTCAGGCTGCTTACGGCGTCGTAGTCCACATAAAGAGGAATCCACGAATGGAAGCGGAAGAGATTCGCGAGTTTGGAATATCTGCGAGGGTCCGATACGGAGCTTCCGCCGTCCGATAGCATGTGGCTTCCGGAGCTTTCGAGTTCATACAATTTCACTGGCTCCCCGTCCGCCAGCTCCTCCGCGAAAGGATATTCGGGAAGCCGGCTGAAATCCGCGGGGCGCGGCATCAGCGAATCGGTCGGAGTGCTGCAGATTATGCGTCCTTCGGGCAGCAGGGAAGTATAGTACAGAGTGTCTTCCGTGGAATTCAGAATGAAGTCGGCTGCTCCGAAGCGGGTGGAACTCAACTGCGTGAGGCTGCCGTCGGCGAGGTCGAGGGAGTAGAGTTCGTTGACTCCGCCGAGGTCGGAAGTGAAAAGAATCCTGCCTTCATGCGCCCAAGGTTGCTTGATCTTGACATGCCGGGGTCCGAGCACGCAGCTGAAATCCCGGACTCTGTAGATTCCGTAGCCTCCCTCGGTTAGCGCCGTGGTGTACAGTTCGTCTCCGCTCCAGAAGGATTCGAGCACCTGCATGCCGTCGGGGGCCCAGTAGACCCTGATGCGCCTGCCGTCGAGTGCATCCAGCACCACGGTCGCGCTGCCGCCTTCCACGGGATATTCGCTCACCGCGAGCACGGCCTCGCTTTCCGCTGCCGCCGGATGGAAATAGCGTCTGCCATGAGTCAGGGTGTGTCTCCGGCCTGACGCGTCGAGACTGCGGATGTCGGAAGACGAGCGCATCTCCCAGCGCGGATCGGGGCGGTATTCGCTCCAGTAGAGCATTCCGGTGACGGCGCTGTATTCGGGGCCGGTGCTGCTTGCGCCCATGTTTCCGAGAATTTCGAGTTTGCCGTCCCCGCTTATGCCGACCAATTGCTCGGGAATGGTCATCCCGCTGCGTATGGCGAATATCCGCACGCCGTCGGACACGAGTCCGTTGAGCTCGGTATAGCGCCTGTCAGGTTCAGTGAGCCTGCGGCTTTCCATGAACGGAGCCCTGCGCCGTTCGTCTTCCGCCCAGAAGGCTGCAAGGCTGTCGCTGATTTCGGTGAACGCCTCGCGCAGTTTCTTCCCGGAGACATCGCGTATGGTCTTACTGAAATTGTTGATCGCGACTCCGCCGTGCTCCCTGATGCGGCTGAAGTATCTCGCTGTGAAGTCAGGGGTGTCGTAGAGGGTGCGCACTCCGGCGGCTGTGATGTAGCCGAGCCGGTAGTAGTCGGGCGTGTGGTGCCGCTGCGAGCCGTATCTCCACTGCCAATAGCTGCGGAAGTCTCCGTCGGCGAAGCTCACGCGGTAGTATTCGAGAAAATCGGCTGTGCGTCCGCGTCCTCCGTGGGTCAGGGCCGTTTCCGCGACCACTGCATCGCCTTCGAGGAAAGCCGGCCCGCAGTAGACTGCGGCGAGGGCTCCGGAGACGAGCTCGCCGGTGACTATCCTCCAGCCTCTGAACGGTCTGGCTGAGGAATATTGCATCTGCGAAACGTGCCGGGACTCGTGAACCGCCAGCTGAATCTCCCATGGTGTAGGTTCGGGATCGAACGGGTCAGGCATGGTCATGAGCTCCATCCTGCGCGGCGTCCAGCCCACCAGGCCGTTGGAATATGCGGCATTCGCATGGAGGACGACGGGCATGCGCTTCCTGAAGCTCTCGTTCGGCCGGAACCCCGAGGTGCCGCCGACCACCTGCGCCGCCTGCTCCAGATTCAGGGCGTAGATGCGGGCAAGGGAGTCCAGACCGGCTGGATATATGATTCTGTAGGTCGGAGTTTCGACCTGGCTCCATCTTACGGATGCGGGCTCGCTGCCGAGCGAATAGAACTGGGCTGCGGCGGGAAGGCCTGCGAGCGTGGCCGCGGAAAGCGCGGCGGTAGTCAGTATTGTTTTCAATCGAAGCATTTCCGTCAAAAATACCACAATTTTGGCTAACTTTAGAACCTGTTTTGAATTTTGAATGAAATGCTTCGTCGTATGAAGATGAAATTTCTCGCCGTCCTCGGCTGCACGCTGCTGCTCGTCTCCTGCGGAGGCCGGCGTATGGTCACGGCTCCGGCATACCGCGCTTTCCCGCTGCCCGACGTCCCCGCGATGATTTCGGACATGCAGGAGCGTCAGGAATATATAGCCGCCCATTACTGGGACGGTTTCTTCGAGGGGGAGTGGCCGACCGATTCGGCCCATGTGCTCGGGGTGGGGGACGCGGAGCTGGAGCAGAACATCTCCGCTTTCATAATGTTTCTGGAGGCGCTGCCGATGGACAGGGCGCAGTCCGAAGTCGCCAGGCTGTTCGGGAGAATCGAGGAGAAGCAGGCGGCCGACACCGCATCGCTGGTGTATCTGCGCATGACCGAACTGGTCTCCAAGTATCTTTATGACCCCAACTCCCCGCTGCGCAGCGAGGATTTCTATCTGCCTTTCGTCGAAGGGATGGCGGGTTCCCGCTTCACCGACGATGCGCGCCGCGCCGGTTACGAGTTCGAGCTCAGGATGTGCAGGATGAATCCTTACGGCAGCGTGGCCCCGGATTTCGGCTTCAGGGACATTAAGGGGAGAACCGGCTCGCTTCACGGGGTCCGCGCAGACTACACTCTGCTCTTCTTCAGCAATCCAGGATGCAACTACTGCAGGGAGATCATAGAGCAGATAGAGTCCAGACCCTATATTGACGGGATGATAGCCGACGGGACGCTTGCGATCGTCAACATCTACATCGACGGAGAGATTGAAAAGTGGAAGGAGTACGCGCCCATCTATCCCGACAACTGGATCAACGCCTATGACTTCGCCCAGGTGATCAACTCGGACCAGCTCTATTTCGTGAGGGCGATTCCTTCGATCTACCTGCTCGATGCGGAGAAGCGCGTGATCTATAAGGACGCTCCCCTCGAGAGGGTGCTCAGGTTTTTCGACAATTTGACTGACTACAGATAATTATGGCAACCAAGAGAAAACTGTGGGGCAGGACCGCGGACGGCCGTCCCATCTACAAGTACACGATGACCAATTCCAGCGGCGCTTCCGTGTCGCTTTGCAGTGTCGGGGCGGCGATCGTTTCGGTGAACGTGCCCGACAGGAACGGAAAACTCGCCGACGTGGTGCTCGGCTACGGAAAGCCGGAAAGCTATTTCGCGGACGGACCCTGCGCGGGAAAGTGCCCCGGCCGCTATGCCAACCGCATCGCCGCGGGGAAGTTCTCGCTTGACGGCAAGGAGTATTCTCTGCCGGTAAACAACGGGCCGAACCATCTGCACGGCGGCCCGGAAGGCTTCCAGAACCAGGTCTGGGAATCCCGCAAGCACAAGGGAGGAGTGGAGTTCAAGTATGTGTCCCGGGACGGGGAGATGGGCTATCCGGGCAACGTCGTGGTCGTCGCCCGCTATGAGTGGAGCGAGGAGAACGAGCTTCGGCTCACCTTCTCCGCGAAGACCGACGCGCCCACGGTGCTGAACCTCACCAACCACTGCTATTTCAACCTCAATGGAGGCGGAAGCGTGCTGCGTCACTATCTTAAGCTCAACGCTTCGGAATACCTGCCCACGGATCCGACGCTGATACCTATCGGGGCGAGCGAGCCGGTGGCCGGGACGCCGATGGACTTCCTGTCTTTCAAGACCCTCGGCCGCGACATAAAGAAGGACTTCCCGGCTCTCAGGTACGGAAAGGGCTACGATGCCTGCTGGGTGATCGACGGCTACATGCCCGGACAGCTCCAGGAGGCGGCCGAACTCTGGTCGAAGCACAGCGGAAGGACGCTTACGGTCTACACCACCCAGCCCGGCGTGCAGGTCTACACCGGCAATTGGATCGACGGCTGCCCGGTCGGCAAACGCGGCAGGATATATCATGACTACTGCGCCGTCGCCCTCGAATGCCAGCATTTCCCCGACAGCCCCAACCATCCGGACTATCCGGGCACGGTGCTGCGTCCCGGCAAGACCTTCCACGAAGCCATCATCTTCGACTTCGGAGTAAAAGACTGACGGGCATGAAGCAGTATCTGGATCTGCTGCGGGAGATAATGGACCGCGGCGTGGTCAAGACCGACCGCACCGGCGTCGGCACCAAGAGCATATTCGGCCATCAGATGCGCTTCGACCTCGCCGAGGGCTTCCCTCTGCTTACCACCAAGAAAGTGCACCTGAAGTCGATAATCTACGAGCTGCTGTGGTTCATCAGCGGAAGCACGAACGTGCGCTGGCTGCAGGAGCACAAGGTCACGATCTGGGACGAATGGGCCGACGGGAACGGAGATCTCGGCCCTGTCTACGGACACCAGTGGCGCAGCTGGCCGGCTCCTGACGGACGCAGCATAGACCAGCTGTCGCAGGTGATAGAGCTGATACGCAACCATCCCGACTCCAGACGGATGCTCGTAACCGCCTGGAATCCCGGTGAGATCGACAGCATGGCCCTGCCTCCCTGCCATTGCCTGTTCCAGTTCTATGTCGCCGGCGGAAGGCTCTCCTGCCAGCTCTACCAGCGCAGTGCCGACACCTTCCTCGGGGTGCCTTTCAATATAGCTTCGTATGCTCTGCTCACGATGATGATCGCGCAGACCTGCGGACTGCAGCCGGGCGAGTTCATCCATACGACGGGGGACACGCACATCTACCTGAATCATTTCGACCAGGTCCGGGAGCAGCTTTCGAGGGAGCCGAGACCCCTGCCGAAGATGGTTCTGAATCCGGACGTGAAGAGCGTGTTCGACTTCAGGTACGAGGACTTCACGCTCGAAGGCTATGATCCCTGGCCGGCCATAAAGGCGCCTGTAGCCGTATGAGAAAGTGCATTATAGCGGCGGTGGCGGACAACGGGGCCATCGGAGTCCGTGGCGGAATGCCGTGGCATATCAGCGAGGACCTGAAGTACTTCAAGCGGGTGACCATGGGCTGTCCCGTGATCATGGGCCGGACGACCCTCGAGTCGCTCGGAAAGCCGCTTCCGGGGCGTCTGAACATAGTTCTGAGCCGTAGCCGCGGAGATTTCCCCGAAGGAGTCGTCTGCGTGCAGTCGGCGGAGGAGGCGTTCCGCGAGGCGGAGAAGGCGCTGGCGGAAATGAGAAGTGCCGCTTCCGACGATGAAGTCATGGCGGAAGAGCGCTGCTTCATAATCGGCGGCGCCAAGGTCTATGCCCAGCTGCTGGACTGCGCCGACATGCTCTATCTGACCCGTGTCCACACGATGGTCGGAGACGCCGACGCCTTCTTCCCCGGGATCGATACTGATGTATGGAGAGAGGAATCCTGCTCTGAAACCTTCACCGACCCAAAAAGCGGAATAAGCTTCGAGTTCGTCGTCTATAGCCGGACAGCCGAATGAAATCCCGCCGAATTGCCAAATGAGGCATTGAACTACAGCCCCACCTCCTGCTTCATCTTGCGGAGCAGGTCGAAGGCCTGGAGAGGGGTCATGTTGTTGAGGTCTGCCGCTTCGAGCTCGCGGCGGATCGAAGACAGGGTGGGGTCGTCGAGCTGGAAGAGCGAGAGCTGCAGCCCTCCGTCCTCGTCGACCGACATGCTGTCCATGTGCTTTTCCCGCGTTTCGAGTTCGCGCAGGGTGCGTTCGGCCGACTCGATGACCTCGCGGGGCATGCCGGCGAGCCTTGCCACATGGATTCCGAAGCTGTGCGCGACTCCTCCAGGTTCCAGCCTGCGCAGGAAAATCACGTTCCTGCCCTCCTCCTTGACTGCGATGTGGTAGTTCTTCACTCTCGGATACAGCTTCTCGAGGTCGTTCAGTTCGTGGTAGTGTGTGGCGAACAGTGTCTTGGCCCCCTTTCCGTAAGTATGGATGTATTCCACGAGGGCGCGGGCTATGGACATTCCGTCGTAGGTCGAGGTGCCGCGGCCGATCTCGTCGAGCAGCACGAGCGAGCGCGCCGACAGGTTGTGCATGATCATCGCGGTCTCCAGCATCTCCACCATGAAGGTGGACTCGCCCCGCGATATGTTGTCGGTGGCTCCGACACGCGTGAATATCTTGTCGAACCAGCCTATGCGTGCGCTTTCGGCGGGCACGAAGGAGCCGCACTGCGCCATGAGCACTATGAGCGCGGTCTGCCGCAGGAGCGCCGATTTTCCCGCCATGTTCGGACCGGTCAGGATGATTATCTGGTCGCTCTTGCTGTCCATGCAGATGTCGTTGGGCACATATTCCTCCCCTGGCGCCATCAGAGTCTCGATTACGGGATGTCTTCCGGCCTTGATTTCAAGGGATGACGACTTGTCTACGACGGGTCTGCAGTAGTTCCTGTCGGCGGCCTGCTGCGCGAAACCCTGGAGCACGTCGAGCCCGGCGATGATTCCGCAGTTCTGCTGGATGTCGCGTATCGACTGTTGCACATCTCGGATGAGCTCCGCATAGAGTCTGCTTTCGGTTTCGTATATCGTGGCTTCCGCGCCCAGGATCTTCTCCTCGTATTCCTTGAGTTCCGGAGTTATGTATCGCTCCGCGTTCACGAGTGTCTGCTTGCGTACCCACTCTGGCGGAACCTTGTCGCGGGAGCTGTTGCGCACTTCGATATAGTAGCCGAAGACATTGTTGTAGCTTATCTTGAGCGTCGAGATGCCGGTGCGCTCCATCTCCCTCTGCTGCATCTGGAGCAGATATTCCTTGCCCCCGCGGGAGATTTCCCTGAGTTCGTCGAGCTCTTTGCTTACACCCGGGGCGATGACGTCGCCCTTGCCTATCTGCGCCGCCGGATTCTCGGCCAGAGTCCCGGTGATGCGTCCGAATATGCTGTCGGTGTTCCTCATGCCGCCGGCCAGCCTGTCGAGCGCGTCCACGCCGCTGCCGGAGCAGAGCTGCCGAATAGGTTCCATGCGGCTCAATGAACGGCCAAGCTGGAGCATCTCCCGAGGGAAGATCTTGCCGGTCGCCACGCGGGAGATCGTGCGCTCGAGGTCGCCTGTGCCGCTGATATGCAGCTGAAGTTCGGAGAGTTTCTCCGGATTCTCGAGAAAATGCTGCACTATGTCGTAGCGGCGGTCGAGCTCCCGGATATCGATTATCGGCATGGAGAGCCACTGGCGCAGCAGACGCGAGCCCATGGGGGAGCAGCAGCGGTCTATCGTGTCGACGAGCGACACGCCGTCCCTGCCTGACGAGCTTTGGAAAATCTCAAGATTGCGTATCGTGAACTGATCCATCCAGACGAACTTGTCCTCGTCGATTCTGGAAATGGAGCAGATGTTCCTGAGTCCGGAATGCTGGGTCTGTTCGAGATAGACGAGCAAGGCTCCTGCCGAGCATATCGCGAGCGGAAACCTTTCCACGCCGAAGCCCTTGAGGCTGCCGACCTGAAGCTGGGTGCGGAGTTTCTCCGCCGCGGAATCGTAGACGAAGGCCCATTCGTCGAGAGAGGTCACATAGTAGTCTCCGAACTTCTCCTTGACAGCCTTGGCCACGTCTCTCTGGACGACCAGCTCCTTGGGACCGAAAGATGAGAGCAGCGTCGCGATATAGTCGACGGAACCCTGGGCGACCTGAAAGGTTCCAGTGGAAACGTCGAGCAGGGCCGCGCCGCACAGACGCCCCTCGAAGTTCAGTCCGGCGAGGTAGTTGTGCTCCTTCTGGTCGAGCATGTTCTCGCCGAAGGCTATGCCGGGGGTCAGAATCTCGGTGACGCCGCGCTTGACGAGCTTGGTCTTGACCAATGCCGGGTCTTCGAGCTGGTCGCATATAGCCACCTTGTAGCCGGCCCTCACGAGCTTCTGCAGATAGGTCTCTATTGCGTGGTGGGGGAATCCAGCCATCTCGACGCTGCCCTTGTCGCCGTTGGAGCGCTTCGTCAGCACTATGCCCAGCACCTTGCTCGCAAGCACGGCGTCGTCGGAGTAGGTCTCGTAGAAATCTCCTACCCGGTAGAGCAGCACGGCTTCCGGATGCTGCGCCTTGATGCTGAAGTACTGCTTCAGCAGGGGTGTGTCTTCCGCTCGTTTTGCCATTTGTCCGTTCAGCGGCCTGTCTTGTTGCCGGAGTTGATTCCGCGCGCTGCGGCTTTGTGGAAGTTCAGGAAATCTTCGCCTTCGGGCAGCCGTACTTCCAGTCCGTCGAAATTTCTCTGTTCGACATTGGAGAGCATGAGCCCCTTGTCCGCCTTGATGCGGCATCCGTCGAAGATGAACGTACCTTCCGGAATCGGAGCGGCCGGGTCTCCTGAGATTGTTCCCACGGTTCTGGCGGTGCCGCTCACATTGATGACCCTGATGTTGCGCAGGACGGTTCTCGGGAAGAACGGTTCATAGTCTTCGACCATTCTCCATACCAGATTGGCGTCGATGAACGTTCCGCAGCCGTTGAGGGTCATGTTCTTGAAGGTGATGTTCTCGACAACGCCTCCGCGCGACGGCTGGGACTTGAATCTGACGGGAGCCCTGTTCTCAGGGCCGCATACGCAGTCTTCTATGAGCACGTTCCGTATGCATCCGGAGATCTCGCTTCCCATGGCCACCCCGTGCCCTCCGTCGAAGTTGCAGTTCTGCACGAGAATGTTCATGCTGGGCCTGCCTACCCTGCGGCCGTCCTCGTTCTTGCCGCTCTTGATCGACAGACAGTCGTCGGTGACATAGGTGTATACATCCGTCATCTTTATGTTGCAGGACGAATCGATGTCGACTCCGTCGGAGCTGGGCACGTATGAACTGACGCTGATGTTGAGGTTGTCGATGGTGAATCCGTCGGTATAGAGGACGTGCAGGCACCACGAGGCGTGATCCTTCATCGTGAGATCTTCAATCAGGCCTCCCGGGCAGTCGGTGAAGCATATCATCCTCGGGCGACCCCAGAGGCCGTCCTTGTTCTTGTATTTTGACCATTCCTGGCCGCGGCCGAGTATGGTGCCTCCTCCGTAGACATGCACGTCGCGGGAATTGTCGAAATTGAGCAGCGCGCAGCGCCAGTATTTCTCGGTTCCCTCGAAGCGGGTGGGGATCTGCGGGAAGTCGTCGGAGTCGACGGTGGATACCAGCACGGCCTCCTCCTGTATTTCCAGATTCACTCCGTTTCTGAAGAAAAGTGCTCCTGTAAGGTATGTTCCGGCAGGGATCACCACGGTTCCTCCGCCGTCGGCGTAGGCGGCGTCCGCGGCGTTCTGGATCGCTTCGGTGTCCTTCGAGATTCCGTCGCCGCATGCTCCGAAGTCCCTGACATTGAATGTGCCTTCGCTGCGCCTGACGGCCAGGGACAGTTCCATGCCGGCTCCGATGCTGATTTCGGCGACCGCCCTGTCATCCCGCATTGTAGACGGAATCAGGGTCTCGCGGCCGTCGGGCCCGAGCAGGAACACTTTTCCGGCGGCGTCGAAACCGGCGTGGAAGGTCAGGTCGGTGTCGCTTATGTTCTTGAGCACGAACAGATCTTCGTCGTCGCGGATGAATCTTGAGTAGTCCAGACTCGCCGCGGGGATTCTGTCGTATATTTCGATTTCCGGTTCAGGCATGGCCGAATATACCGTCCGAGTCCATTCGGGAAGGGATTCGTATATGGCCTTGGGGCAGTCCTGGAGATTCTCCGGCCTCTCTCCCCAGAAGAGAAGCTTCCCTCCGAATTCCGAGAATTCTTTGATTACGGACCAGGCGCTTTCGGAGATTCCGTCGGCGGAGGTGACGATGAGAGTCTGGAATCTCTGTCCGTTCCCGGCTTCGAGACATGCCGACCCGGCTTTCAGTTCGGTGCCGAAGTCCTTGTCTTCAACCGTCGAATAATCGACGAGATGAGCTTCCAGAAGGGATATTGCTTTGTCGTGCCGGGCCATGTCGTCCTCGTCGGAGCCCGACGGCATGTAGACGGCCGCTCTTGCGCCGGGGATTCCGGCCGCGGCCTCGGATCCATGCTCCTTCGCGCCCGGGAGCAGGCATAGCAGGAGAGAGCTTATGAAAAGAGAGTTCATGTGGCGTTACGCTTGGTTGGAAGTACAAATTTACAATTTTATACCAAAATATCTTTAACTTTGAACTCTGTATGAAGCGGCTGCTCGTCATCACCTATTATTGGCCGCCGACCGGAGGGTCGGGGGTGCAGCGCTGGGTGAAATTCTGCAAATATCTTCCGCAGTACGGATGGCAGCCGGTCGTCTACACTCCGGAGAATCCCGAGAGGCTCGCATACGACGAAAGTCTGCTCAAGGACATCCCCGGATGCGTCGAGGTCATACGCACCCGCATATTGGAACCCTACGGAATATACCGCCGTCTTATCGGCGGGAATGGCGGCCGGACTGAAGTGAATCCGGTGAACGGAGGCGGCAAGACGGCGCTGCAGAAGCTCTCGCTCAGGGTGAGGGGAAATTTCTTCATTCCGGATCCGCGCGTCTCCTGGGTGAGGCCTTCGCTGCGCTTTCTGAAGCGATGGCTGAAGGAGCATCCGGTCGATGCGGTGGTCACCACCGGGCCTCCCCAGTCCATGCATCTCATCGGTCTCGGACTCAAGAAAGCTCTCGGTCTTAAGTGGATAGCTGATTTCCGCGATCCGTGGACAGAGATTTTCTACTACAAGCATCTGGAACTCGGGCGAAGGGCCGACCGCAGGCATCATGAGCTCGAACGGCAGGTGCTCGACGCGGCGGATACGGTGATTGCCGTGACTCCGTATGTGCGCGATGATTTCGCGGCACGCACGAAAACTCCCGTTGCGCTGATCACCAACGGCTTCGATGAGGACGACTTCGCCGGGGTGCGGCCTGCCGTGCATGAGGGAAAATTCACCATAGTGCACACCGGCCTGTTCGCCGCGGACGGCAATCCGCTGAATCTGTGGGACGTGCTGGCGGAAAAGTGCGGTAACGACCCGGAATTTGCATCGAAGCTCCAGATCCGCCTCGCCGGAAAGACCGATTCCGAGGTGACGGAGGCTATACGCGCGCGCGGTCTCGGAGACAATCTCGTCGATCTGGGCTATCTGCCTCATGACGAAGTGGTGGCCGAGCAGATGGGGGCGGACATTCTCATCCTGCCGCTGCGGCGGGAGCCGGAGTATGCGAAAGTGCTGCCCGGCAAGATTTTCGAATATCTCGCGGCCGGCCGCCCGGTGCTCGGGATAGGACAGGAGGACGGTGCCGCCGCGGAAGTTCTCAGGGATTCGGGTGCGGGCGTGATGTTCGGATGGGACCGCCGCGACGGACTCATGGAGTTCATCTGCGGGGCTCACGACGGAGCTTCCGGCATAGGGAAGTATTCCCGCCGTGTTCTGACTGAAAAACTGGTCGAATTGTTATGAAAAAGAAGATACTTTATTTTTTCTGCATCATCATCGGAATGCTGGTGCTCTCATATGCCTACGTCCCGCAGGTGCTGGACGGCAAGATTGTCAATCAGAGCGACATATCCGGATGGCAGGGCATGTCCAGGGAAATGATGGACTGGAATTCCGCCCATCCCGATGACCCCACCGCCTGGACGGAGTCGATGTTCGGCGGAATGCCGACCGCGACGATACATGCGGCGACCGACGGTGACTGGACCCAGAAGATCTATGACTTCCTGCTGACGGGACGCCGCCCGGCGACATATCTGTTCATATCCCTGGTGGGGGCGTGGCTGCTTATGCTCGCGTTCGGGGTGCATCCTCTGATTGCCGTCGGAGGTGCGGTCGCGGTGACTTTCTGCTCGTATAACCTCCAGATCATACAGGTCGGCCACAATACGAAGATGCAGGCGATCGCGTTCCTGCCGTGGGTGCTCGCCGCCCTCGTGTATACCTACAATGCGGCGCTGAAGAAGAAAAAATGGCTGCCGTCGTGCGCGTTCGGGGCGGCCATGTTCGCTCTGTTCGTGAGCTTCCAGGTCAAGGCGAACCACCCGCAGATAACATATTATCTCGCGATTATGATTCTGCTTTACGCGCTGATGCTGCTGGTATGGCTGCTCCGGCGCAAGGAAAGAAGGGGGCTGCTCGGCCGCTTCTTCGCCGCGTCGGGCCTGCTGCTCGTGCTGGGCTGCACCGGAATCGCCACCAACGCGATAAAGCTGCTGCCCACCTTTGAATATACACCGTACTCCATGCGCGGAGGCAGCACCGCCGAGGCGGACGGAAGCAAGGAGACAAAAGGACTGGAGCTGGACTACGCGACGGCCTGGTCTTACGGCTGGGAGGAGCTGCCCAATCTTTTGATACCGAATTTCAACGGCGGTTCGTCGGCCGGTTCCGTGGATCCCGACAAGTCTGAGACCATAGCTCTGCTTGAGTCGGCCGGACAGCCCGGAGCGCGCTCGATGGCCGACAGCCTGCCGATGTACTGGGGCCCTCAGCCTTTCACGGCTGGCCCGATGTACATGGGTGCGGTCACGATATTCCTGTTCGTGCTGGCGCTGTTCATGTATAAGGGGAAGGAGAAGTGGTGGATCGTCGTGTGCTCCGTGCTGGCGGTGTTCCTGGCTTTGGGAAGCCATTTCATGTGGTTCACCAGACTGTTCTATGACTGCGTGCCGCTGTACAACAAGTTCCGGACGGTGTCCATGGCGCTGGTGGTTCTCCAGTTCACGCTTCCGCTGCTGGCTTTTCTGGCACTGGACAGGATATTGAAGGACGGGGATTTTGCTGCGGGATTCAGGAAAAAGGGTTTCTGGGCTCTGGCGGTGAGCGGCGGTTTCTGCCTGCTGTTTCTGCTTGTCCCTTCGCTCGCGGGAAGTTTCACCGGGAGCGTGGATTCGGGTCAGCCTGATATTCTCGTGGAGGCTTTGCAGGCCGACAGGAAACGGCTGCTGGTGTCCGATGCGCTGCGCTCTCTGCTGCTGGTAGCCGCCGCATATTTTCTGATTCTCTGGGGGGTCAGCGCGCCGAAGAAAGGCATGGCTGACGGGAAGTCCGGCTTCGTAAGGCGCCGCACGGCAGTGCTGCTGGTCTGCGTACTCGTGCTCGGAGACCTCGGACTGGCAGGAAAGCGCTATCTGAACGCCGGAGACTTCGTGACTCCGAGGAATTTTCAGAGTCAGTTCGACAAGAGGCCGGTGGATGAGGCGATACTCTCCGATCCGGACCTGTCCTATCGTGTGCTGGATCTGACGGTCAACGTGTTCAATGACTCTCATCCCTCATACTGGCACAAGAACATCGGGGGCTACTCCCCCGCCAAGCTCCAGCGCTATCAGGAGTTCATCGAGAGCACGCTGACTTCCGAAATCAACGAGCTGTATTCTTCCATTTCGTCGGCCGGGACCGTTCAGGAGGCCGAGGAGAACATGCCTTATCTCGAAGGGCTCGCGAAGATGAACTGCCGCTATATCATAATAGCCGACGACCTTGCGCTCAGATATAAGTACGCCGCGGGCAACGCTTGGTTTGCACAGGCTTGTTTAGAGGCTGGCGATGCGGCGGAAGAGGCCGCTGCGGAGCCGGACCGGATAGAGCTGGTTTCATACGCCCCCAACGAGCTGCGCTACGAGTACAGCTCCGCAGAGGGCGGAAAGGTGGTGTTCAGCGAGGTCTACTATCCTGTGGGCTGGACGCTTATGGTCGAGGATACCGGCGAGCTGCTGCCCATCGGACTGGAGGGTGACATTCTTCGCAGCGCGCTCGTGCCCGCCGGGGAGCACACGCTCGTGATGCGCTTCGATCCTCCTTCCTACAGGACAGGCGAGACTGTATCGCGCGCAAGTTCGATAGCTATCGTGCTCGTGGTGCTGCTTTCCGCCGGCTTCGTTGCCGTGCCGGCTCTGTCCCGAAAACGGAAGTAGCGTCTTCACCGGGGTGTTGCTTTGCCGGAAGACGGAATAGGTACGAAATTGAGGATGCTATGTCAAAACAAGGGTACATTCGGCGGTATCTGTTGATTATCAGGATAATACGGAACAACCGCTACATTTCGCTTCAGGAACTGATACGCAAAGTCGATGACGGCCTGGCGTATTATGACGACACCGGCGATGTCGGAGTCTCCCGCAGGACGATTCTGCGTGACCTGCAGGAAATCCGGTCAGGGATGAATATCAGCATAGAGTATTCGCGGACGGAGAAGGGCTACTATATACCGGAAGACGAAGACCAGTTTTCGGACATAGAAAGAATACTGGAGCAGTATGACCTGCTGACGTCGCTTCGCGCCCGTGAGGAATTGTCAGCGTTTGTGTTTCCGGAAAAGCGCAAGCCTCGCGGTACGGGGAATCTGTCTCCGCTGATTCATGCGATAAGGCGCAATCTGATAGTGGAGTTCACCTATGTGAAGTTCAACAATTCGGTCTCGAGTTTCCGCAGCGTGATGCCGTATGCCCTGAAGGAGGGCAGGGGAAGGTGGTATCTGCTGGCTGTGGAGATAGGGGAGAACGTCCGCCATGCCGGCGAAATCAAGAGCTGGGGACTCGACCGCATCAGGGACCTGATTGTCACGGAGAAGCGTTTCGCGAGGAATCCCGCGATTGATCCGGAAAAGGAATTCAGGGATGTCATAGGCGCCTATTCCAAGGAAGAACTTCCGGTCGAGGAGGTCATACTGTCGTTTTCTCCCAAGGCCGGCAGGTATAACGAGGCCTTCCCCCTGCATTCGTCGCAGGAGACTCTGGTCGACAATGATGAGGAATTCCGCATCCGCCTGAGAATCAAGATTACATACGACTTCAAGCAGGAACTCCTGTCGCAGAGCCGCGACCTTGTAGTCATCGCGCCCGAACATCTTCGTCAGGAACTCTGCGAAATCTACAGAAAGGCTCTGGAACGGAACGATGTTCCGGATGCCGGGGAAGTGTAAAGTCTGTAGAAAATTCTTATATTTGGCCTGACGGCCATTTATATGGCTGCGTATATTTGACATAAATACCGCAACGCTTCATCTTGCCTGTTGGAACCTGACAATTTCAAATTGATGCAAAAGATGAGGTCTGCTTACGCGTAGCGTGGGCTCTCCTTTCGTGCATCAAAGGTTTTGTCAGGACCTCAACAGCCGCCGGGATCGCCCACGCTTTTCTGTCGGTAAAGATGAACAGCTACAGTGCCGTACTATGTCACTCTGTGAGGTATTTTTGTGCTGAAAGGACATTAAAACGGATAGCCATGAAAGATCAGGGACACGGAAGCCATTGGGAAACGGTGCTGGGACAGGAAAGCGTCGCCGGTGCTCTCCACGAAATCGTACTGAACAGCGGGGTGCTGGGGGCAAAGGATGTGCTCACACTTCTGGGCCCGACATCTGAACTTTTGGATTCGATATCTGAAAGTCCTGTGCACTACATGACTATCCTTACCAACGATAACGGTGCCAATGAACTGGTGTCCGCATATCCGTTTGCCGATGAGGGGGCACTGCTGAAAGGACTGATTACCGACATCGAGATATGGAACAACAATGAGGAGGCGGTTGTGACCATGAAATTCGGTGAAGGCCGTGAAATAAGTTTCTTTGCCACCGACTATCATATCAATAAGGAAAAATACCGGCCCGGAAGGTATTGCGATGTCAGGCTTGCAGCCTTTGCGTACAAATGTAAGGTGGAGGATACAGGGAGGCTGTCTTTCCGGCTGGAAGGCGACGCCGCAAGCAATTTCAGGGCAAAGATTGGTGAGGACGAACATGATGAATCTCCGATTTCTTTTGACGCATCAGAAATGACCGCGTTGCTTTCGATGAGTGAGGATTGCAAGGATGACTATCAGTTCCTGTCTCCGGTGCAGTATGTCGAAGCATTTGAAACCATGGGAGTCCGTATGCTCATCATCGGAATATCCGTGGATGTCGGTCTCGATGAGGGCGACAGGATTCCGTTACCTCTTTTTGTCCGCGAATCCATGTTTGACGGGGAGGACAATCCGAAGCCTGAGGCAGGGGAGTCCGTAGGCGGGGCATTGTGGATGCAGGGGCATCTTGACAGGTGGTATGAAGGTCTGAAGCAGTCCGGATCCGGCTGTGACGATGATTCCGCCCAAGACACAGAACCTTCCCCGGACTGCTCGCTGCCGACCAGAATGTCAGAGATCCTGAACGAATCGTGGAGGATATTCCGTGATACGATATCCGTGGAGAACGGTTGTGACAGGGATTCGTGCTGCCGGTTTTTGGCCGATATCATCAGGCGGCAGGCATCCGGCGAGACGGGATTTTTCGTCCGGACCGATGTCTTTCCCGATTCTGCCCGACGGAAGAAAGTGGATATAGAGTGCGGATTCGAGGCGGCGGGAAAGCCCCTGTGTTCCTGCGCTATCCTGCTGAGGTCTGTCAAGGACAATAACGCCTTCACGGGTAAGATGTTCAGGATATACAAGGACCTGCATTTCCTCGAAAGCCTCCTGGAGCGGCAGGGAGAGGGTGCGTGCGGATATTCCGAATGCAGGTTCTATATGCTCACCCCTGTCGAAGCGTTCAGGAAGACGCCTGCATATAAGACCAAGTCGGAAGATTTCCCGGAGTTCGGTCTGAACCTGCCCGTAACAGCGAAATATGTCAGGTATCATGATGCCCGCGGTAGCGGAGAGAGACAGGAACTCTTCTTCAGGAAGGAATATCCTGTCAGCTGGTATACGCGGACTGGAGAACAGTCGGACTTGCATTTCCTTGAAATCGACCTCGACAAGGTCGTGGACTGTATTGTCGGAGTCTATCGCGTCCACGACGACGGTGGCCTGATATATAACCACGGCATAATAACGGAAAGAGAGTACGAAGATCTTATCGGCGGAAATTCTGACGACGGTCTCGAGGCAGCGTTCCGGCTTTCAGAGACGCCTTTCGAAAAGGCGGAGCTTCAGCCCTGGACTATTGAGAAAGGCAAGATCCTGTATGCCTCGGATATAAGAGTGGGGAAGTCGGCGTCTGCCGTGATATGCGATGTCCTCAACGATTTTCTCGCAATCAATGCAGAGGAAATGGGCGGCAAGACGCTGAGGGTAAGGATAGAGGACGGGAAACTGATAAAGTATTTCTCGAAGTCGGACACGTATCGTGCTGTCGGAAAGGAAAGGCGCGGTATCGTCGGCAAGAGCCAGGTTGCCTATTATGAAACCGATACGGAAGGATTCTATTAACATTAAAACATAATGATCATGGAAGAGTTAAAAAGCTATCAAGACAGAATGAAGGAAATCCTCAACGCCTCATGGAAGGTTTTCAAGTGGCAGTTTGTCAATAAGGCCTTTGTGAGAGATATTGGAAGCGAGGCTTCGTTCCAGTTCCATTTTGCCTCGATTATAAAGTCGATAGGCGATATGTATGTCTCG